>JBILYA010000160.1:0-5476 GCA_044378065.1 Burkholderiales bacterium
GCAAGCAGTTCTTCACGGGTCGGGATCGTGCCTTGCGGAGAGACCTTGGCATAACGGATGATGCCTTTGGCATCAATCACGTAGGCCGCGCGTTTGTCGATGCCGCGCTCCTCGTTGAAAATGCCGAAGGCCTTGCCCACCGCACCATGCGGCCAGAAGTCCGACAGCAGCGGAAACGGCACTCCGCCGAGGACATCCGCCCATCCCTTCAGGCTCGGCACCGGATCGATGCTCAACTGGAGGATCTCGACATTCAGCTTCTTGAATTCTTCGTAGTTCTCACGGAACCCACGGACTTGATTGGTTCATCCACCCGTGAACGCAAAAGGCATGAATGCCACCACGACCGGGCGCCCAATGAACGAGGACAGCGTGACCTTCTGGTCGGAATTGTGCGCGCCGAGTGTGAAATCGGGCGCGGCACTGCCTGCTTGAATTTCCATGCAAGTTCTCCTGGTTATGTTGAACACTGAACTGCCGGCACAGAATAACCGTGCCGGGCAGCCGCGGCAATCAAAGCCGGTTCAATCAGCCATCAGGCCCGGCGCTCGGCGCGGATCATGTACAGGCTGCTGCCGACAATCACCGCAGCGCCTGCAAGCAACCACAATTCCGGGACCTCCCCCCAGATCAGGAAACCCAGCAGTGCAGCCCACAGCAGCGCGGTATAGCGGATCGGCGCCAGCGCCGAGGCCTCGCCGGTACGCAGGGCTTCGATAATGCAGAAATGCGCGCTGCCGTTGAAAATGCCGGCGGCCAGGAACCAGAACGCATCCTGCATGCTGACCGGCGCCCAGCCCAGCGGCAGCGTCATGAAACCGCCCGTCATCAGAACGATATTCGACCAGAACAGGATGGAAATCGAGGTTTCGGTGCGCGCCAGGCGCCTTGTCATCACATCGCGCATCGCATTCACCATCGCCGCCATCAGCGGCAGCATCAGCGCCCATTGAAAGGCGGAACCGCCGGGGCGCATGATGATCAGCACGCCGGCAAATCCGCCGATCACCGCGATCCAGCGATGGCGGCTGATACGCTCACCGAGCAGCGGCACCGACAGGATCACCATGAAAATCGGGCTCATATAAAGCATGGTGATCGCTGTTGCCAGCGGAAGTTCGGCAAAGCTCCACACGATCAGCACCGAGCCGATGACGAACAGGACGCCGCGGAATAGCTGCCCGCGTCCGTCGACGATGCGCAGCAGCGGCCACTGACTGAAAAACAGCACATAGGGAACCAGCACCAGCAGCGTTCCTGCCTGGCGCAGGCCGATCACTTGACCGACAGGATGGTTCTGCACCAGATATTTACTGACGGCATCGTTTGCCGTCAGCAGCAGGATACCGATGGCCATCAAACCGAGACTGCGCAACATCGGAGACATCAGTTCATCTTTCCCGGCGCAGCGCGCCATAACAATATTGCAGTCAATAACAAGAGCGCACCGGCGAGCACCAGTCCACCGGAGAATCCGTAACCGGCATCGAACAACAGGCCCGCCAGCACCGGGCCGATGATCTGCCCTAACGCAAACGCCGCCGTCATCGCCGCCACCAGCCGCGCCGCATGGCCGCGGGATACTTCCTGCGCTACCTGCAGGCTGGTCATTGTGGTCACCACAAAAGTACCACCGACCAGCAGCGCAGAGCCGATCACCGCCGCCAGCCCCGGCAGCAGCACCGGCATTAATACGCCCGTCGCCATCAACACATGACTGGCGATCCATACGCTACGATGACCGATCGCAGCCGCACGGGATGCGGCAATGAATGTCGATACCACCGCTGCCGCACCGAACACCGGCCACGACCAGCCGAACAAAGAGGCATCGGGTACTACGGCTTTTGCCATCACCGGCAAAAATGTCGCGGGAATGATGTAACCGAAGCCCGAAATGCCGTAACAGAGCACCAGCAGGCCGGCATGGCGGCTGATGCCGCCGCGCGAATCGCGGGAAGCTGCAGGCGCCGGCGGCAGTATGATGGCGCTCAGCACCGGCAGCACAATCACCGCTGCGGACAGCGCCGCCAGGCCGGCGATACGCCAGGCCCATACCGAACCGGCGTCGTATTGCATCAACAGCAGGCACAACAGACCGGCTGCTGCAACACCGCTGCCGACACCGGCATAAACCACGCCGGTGAGCTTCGGACGACCGCGTTCCGCCAGTGCAGCCATGCAACGCGTCGACACCGCGATGAACATCAAAGCACTGGCCACGCCTGCGGCAAAACGCAGCAGCGCCCAGAATATGAAGTTTTCAGTAAAGCCCATCGCCACTGTTGTCGCCGCGACTGCGAGCAAGGAACCCGACAACACGCCGCGGCTGCGCACGGGCCATGCCGTGGCCACGAGTGCGCCGGCCAGATAACCGAGATAGTTGCTCGAGGCCAGCCAGCTGCCGCCGATGATGGAAAGGCCGAAATCATCCTGCATCATCGGCAGGATGGGAGTGAAGGCAAAACGGCCGATGCCCATGGCCACAGCCAGCGCGGCCATGCCGGCCACTGCGATGCGTAGCGCTGAAACAGGCGTCATGGAGTGCCGACTATAACTGATCAGGACGCAGATAATTTTTCAATATAAACAATGGTTTATAATGTGGTCTTGCGCACCGCAAAACCGCGCCGCACCAGGACTCTCATGACACCCACCGCAATCAATATTCCGCCCGGCCGCTACCGTCATTACAAGGGCAATGAATATGAAGTAATCGGTATCGCCAAGCACTCGGAAACGCTGGAACCGATGGTGGTGTATCGCCCGCTGTACGGTGAAGGCGGCCTGTGGGTGCGCCCCGCCGGCATGTTTGCCGAGAACGTCACCATCGACGGCAAGACCCAACCGCGTTTCGCCCGGATCTGACATGAGCATCAACTGGTTCCCCGGCCACATGGCCGTCGCCGTCGAGAAAATCAAAAAAGCGATGGCCGATCACGATGTTGTGGTTGAAATCCTTGATGCGCGCTGTCCGATGGCCAGCGCCAATCCGCTGATCGAATCGTTGCGCCTGCACCGCCAGCGCCCCTGCCTCAAGGTACTGAACAAGGTGGACGCGGCGGACCCGAATGTCACGCCGCAGTGGGTCGCGTATTTCAATGCACAGAAAAATACACACGCCATCGCGCTGTCGGCAAAAAAACCGGGGGATGCTAATAGAATCATCGCCGCCGCAAAAAAACTCGCGCCGCACCGCAATGAGAATCTCAAGCCGCTGCGCATGCTGATCATGGGCGTACCCAACGTCGGCAAATCGACGTTGATCAATGCGCTCCTCAAGCAGCGCACCGCCAAGGTCGGCGACGAACCCGCCGTCACCAAATCCTTGGCGCGTTATGAACTGTCGCCCACCGTGAGCATGACCGACACGCCGGGTCTGATGTGGCCGAAGATCGGCCATCCCGATGACGGCTGCATGCTCGCTGCCAGCCACATCATCGGCACCAACGCCTATATCGAATCCGAAGTTGCAACCTTTCTGGCGGCAACGCTGATCACGCAGTATCCGAAAGCGCTGCATACGCGTTACGCCACCCCCGCCGACGGTCAGGGCATGGACGGCACCGGCGTCATCGAAGCCGTTGCCGCACGACGCGGCTTCCGCATCAAGGGCGGCGAATTCGACCTGGAAAAAGCAGCGATCACGCTGCTCAATGATTACCGCAGCGGCGCGCTGGGACGGATCAGCCTTGAGACACCCGCATCCCGTGCGGCGCGCCCTCAGGTCGCCGGCAACAATGATGCACTGCCGGAATCCGCTGACGATCCGGATTCAGCTGAAACCTGAACAAGTGTCCTGAACCGCATCACCGGATCAGGACGCCCCCACCCGCAACCCGATTCAGTCGTACGCGGCATCAGCGGGGGGCGTATAGTGAAGTCACACTATCGCGGATCGAGAACAACATGAGCATGACCGAGCAGGCCTATATCGCCGCGTACCAGAAAATCGCCGGCAAATACGAGAACAACCAGTCGACGATGGAAGACTATCTTGAGGCGATGAAAAAGCTCAAGGAGAGCTACCTCAAGGGCAGAACCGAAGCCACGCTGCCCGCAGTGCCCTGATCAGCGGCACAAGCACCGAGACCACCGCTCAGTTCCGGTTCAACGCCAGCCACTTGGCCTCATGCACGGGACGTGAAGCATCGCGAAGCACGAGATGCTCGCCGCGTTTTTCACGGGTCGGCAGGTAATTGCGGTCGATGCGCCCTTCGAGCGTCATCGCCAGATCCCGTGCAAACACGCGGTTGCCGATATGCCATGAGTGATTCCACCAGCCCACCTTGTTCGGCTGCGCGGCAGGATCAAGCCCGCTGAAGTATTCGCTACAGTCGATATTGACCGCCTTCGGATGTGCGTCTACGCCGAGGCCGACCCTCCCGGCCCGCGGCGCCGTCCCCAGACGCTTGGCATTGGACGCGCCCAGCACATCATCAAAACCGTTCTGGTAATTGGTCAGGCGCATGATGCGGCGGAACATCGGTTCGGCCCACTGCGAATCGCCATTCAGACTGCGCGCCGACACATCACCGCCGATAAATCCGACCTGGCCGATACGCCAGTCGTTCTTGAAGAATTCGCCTTTTTTCTCGGCGGCAATAAATGCCTCCATGATGACGAATGCGCCTGTCGAATGCCCCAGCAGATGCACATTGGTCTGGCAGCCCCGCGCCTGCCCCTTGATGATCAGGCCGATGCCGCTGCCGACAAGGTAACGGGCTGTGGCGGCGGCGTCCGCGCGATCCTCCAGATAGTTCAGCGTCTGCTTGCCGGACGGCCAGTCAAAAGACACCACTACGCCTTTCCAGCCCTCCGCCGCGAGGTCGGCCTTGAGGATTTCGTGGCGCCTGCGGATTTCTTCGAGGGAATTGTTGTATCCGTGCACGAAGACCAGCACATCACCGCTTGCGGATATCCGCTTGTCGGCCTGGCCGTCAGCCGCATCCTGCACACACTCCAGCCATTCCGGCGCGTTCATCCGGTACTGGTCGTCGGTGCTGATCGGTTTTCCCTCGGGGATGCGCAGATAGCGCGGTTTGCCCGGTTCCGGAACAAACTCGCCCTTGCTGATCGCGCGTGCGCTCAGAATGAAATTCTGCATCTGCAGCCCCCCCCTCGGCATTGCACATTCCCGGGATCGATTGTCACGGTCAATGTTTTGCGACGCGCTCTTTGACTGACCGGATGCTAGGGTTCGCCGGGAAGTGGGGCAAACTTAACAAAATGATAAGTTTCACCGCAGCTTACGGACTGCGGCAGAGCCGCCCATTTCAATAACTTGTTGTTTTTAAAAGACATTAAATCAAATCGTCGAGGGTCAACAAAAACGCCGGATCGCTACCCAAAAAAAGACCAAAACACCGTCTAATCGGGTCCCTGCTGCGTCAAATGGTCTGCACAATACGGGGCAAAAACAGGTGTAGTAGCAGGCCGCGCAGACCCAGAAACGTCGCCACGGCGGCCCACAGGC
>JBILYA010000199.1:0-4709 GCA_044378065.1 Burkholderiales bacterium
TTGGCGACCACCACCGACGGGGAGATACCCAGCTTCGAAATAGTATCCAGATCCTTCAGCGCGTTGTAAGGCAGCTTGGAATACAGCGTCTGGTTGATCGCCAATGCGTTATGCGCCACCAGCAGCGTGTAACCGTTCGGTGTCGCCCGCGCTGCTATGCTGACACCCAGCGTGCTGCCCGCACCGTCGCGGTTGTCGACGATCACCGTCTGGTTGAGTTCTTCACCCAGCTTGGTCGCCATGATCCGCGCCACCAGGTCGCTGGTGCCGCCCGCGGAGAACGGCACGATGAGGCGGATCGGACGTTCGGGATAACCCTGCGTATCGGCAGCGCCCGCAAACCCGGCGGCCGACAGCAGCATCAGCATGGCAGTGCATTTTCTGATCATCGTTTGAATCATGGCTTTCCTCCTTCGGCTCGTATCAACCCGGCAATATCAATGGCGGCGCGACGCTCAATGGCGGCGCGACGCTTTTTTCTTTTTGGACTTGCCCGGTGCCGGAACCGTCAGGCGCAGCAGCTCGCCGACATCGCTGCAACGTTCAATATGCAGTACCAGATCGGCGATTTTTGCCGCCTTGGCCGCGCCCACCACCGGAACCGAGAGCAGTTCGAACTTCACCTTGAGCTCCTCGTCCGACATCGGGTTCTGGATCGATCCTTTCGGGTAATCGACCTGCGACACGTATTTCTCGCCGGACTGCATGGTGATCGTCGTGTGACAGGATACGCCACGCGGCAGTTTGGCGTCGGTATCGATGCGCGTGCGGTTCATCAGGCGGCACACCGTCGCATTGCCGAGCTTGCGGTCGGTGTATTGCGCCAGCAGCGCATTGCCTTCGAGCAGCGCGATCGCCACCGAGTAGGGCAGGCTGACCTGGGCCTCGTGATAGGTACGCGGCGCAATATTGCGGTGATAGTGCGACCAGTCGGGATGGCGCCGGACGACGATACTGCGAATTTGCGAAAGCACCGGCGCGTGTTTGCGGCGGATTTCCAGCGCACAGTCGATCGCGTTGTGGATCGGCCGGGCGCAGGAATAAGGCTTGAACTCGATCTGCAGATCAAAGGGCTTGCCGAGGCCGCGCACCAGCTCGGCGCCTTTTTTGCCGCCGGCGAATGCCTTCAGGAAACCGCGCTCACCTTCGAAAATCGTATCCGCGCCGGTGAAGCCGAGTTTGGCCATCATCGCCGAGGTCACGCCGTTGCGCGCCGCCGGACCGGGATTAAACCGCTTCTGCATCGACGGGCCGTACATTTCCATCAGTCCCGAAGCCTGTGCACCGGCAAGGCCGAACGCCGAAGTCAGTTGCTCCGGCGTCAGCTGCAGCAGCTTGCCGGCAGCGACCGTCGCACCGAACACGCCGCAGGTCGGCGTTGTGTGGAAAGCACGGTTGCGCAGGTCGTTGTTGGCAGCCATGCTGACGCGCTCCATCACTTCACAACCCGCAGCCAACGCGGCGAGCAGGTCCTTGCCGTTGGCACCGGTGGCTTCCGCCATCGCAAGTGCCGATGAAAACACCGGCGGACTGAAGTGGAACAGCGCCAGCACATCAATGTCGTCGAGCTCGATGCTGTGGCAGGAAATCGCATTGGCGAAACTCGCAGCCGTCACCGGCACACGTTCGCCGCCGCCGATCAGCGTCGATTCCAGCGCCTTGCCCTGCAGCGTCGCGAACTCGCGCGCAATCACGCCGCTCTCGGTCTGGCTGCCGGCAATGGCGACGCCGATGTAATCCAGCAGCAGGCGTTTCATCGCATGACGGCTGCCTGCGGGAATCCGGCTATACGACAGCTTGGTGTGATGTTCGGCGAGTTTCCGGGCCAGCGTGCGCTCCGGGGCGGCGGTTTTCTTTTTCATGACACTTCCTTAGGTTCGTAACAATTGAAAATGCGGATCAGGTTTTTTACTTTTTGGATTCCGGCACCAGCAACGCCGTGATCTTGTTCGTATCGTCGATGGTCTCAAGCCGCCACAGCGCCTCCAGCGCGCGGTCACAGCCGGCCTTGCCCAGCGGACCGCCGCAGAGGTCGCGGAACTTGCGCTCGATTTCGGCATCACCCATCGGGCTTTTTTCATGGCCCTTGGGATAACGGATTTCGACGACATGTTTTTCGCCGGACTTCATGCGGATGCTCACGCGCCCCGGCGCACCTTCGGGATACTGCGCCGACAGCGCCGAATCTTCGCTGACCTTCACCTTGCGCATCAGCTCGGCCACCGCGGGATCGCGCAGACGTTCATCAGCAAACGAAGCACTGGTCAGCTCACCGTCGAGCAATCCGATCGCCACGCAGTACGGCAGGCTGTGATCGGCGGTTTCCCGCGTGGTCGGCGCCCAGCGCGAGGCATCGCCGCCCATCATGAACACCGCCACCTGATAACCGTCGACCTGGATTTCTTCAATCTGCTTCAGATCAACACGCTCACGCAATTCAATCGCCGCAAACACCGACGACTGGCCGTGATAACAGACCGGCAGGCTTTTGGTGCGCGTCTCGCCGATCATCGGCGTGTCCGGCAGCGGCCAGTCGCTGTGACCAACCGCTTCCCAGAACCCGCCCGAACCCTCGAACACCTCGCCCGGCCCGGTGAATCCTTCGCGGGCCAGCAGCGCCGCAAACACCGCATTGCGTGAACCGTTGGCGCCGGCACAGCCCTTCCAGCTCGACAGACTGCCGCGGCGCGCCTGCGACAACGCGAGATTCGGCGTCAGTGCCAATGACAATGCATGGCCCGTTGCCTCCTCATCCAGCTTCATCAGTTTTGCAGCGCCCAGCGAACAACCCAGCACGGTGTAGACCGGCTGATCCCAGCCGCCGCTGTTGACGTCCACGTGTTTGCAGAAGCTGCAATACACGTCATAGGCCAGCACGATGGCATTGATCAGCGCCTTGGCATCCGCATGCTCCATTTCGGCCGCCGCCACCAGCCCGGGAATCATGTCGCTGGGATGGCCGCGGCTGCGTCCGAGATAGGTGTCGCTGACATCCAGCGAGCGCGTCATCACGCCGTTGGCAAAAGCCGCCAGCTCGGGCGTGGTGATGATGTCCGTACCCCAGACCCGCGCTTGGTCATCCGAGCGGTAACGCCCCGCCATCGCCCGCGACATCGCACAGACCGGCTCATCGAATGCGCCGAGGGCACTGGCGAAGGTATCAATCAGGTGGCGCCGGGTTTCGTGCACAACGTTCGGCGACAGCGCCTCGTAACGCGCACGCGCCGTGAACGCGACCAGCCGCTTGACCGTCGCGTCCCACACCATCGGTTCATTGTTCACTCAGGACTCCTGCACATAAACCGTTCATTCACTTTCTTTTTTACGTTTCCGTCGTCCAGCGGTCGGCGTCGATGCACCCCGCCGCAACTCGCCCTTCAGCACCTCCGGCGTCAATTCCGGCGCCAGCAGATTGATGAAATGACTGACATAACCTCGCAGATAAGTGTTCCGCCGCATCGTCACCAGCGTCGGGCTCGATTCAAAGAGATGGCTGGCATCGCGGGCGCGCAGATTGATGTCATGCGCCGGGTCCACCGCCACCGTCGCCAGAATTGCAATACCCAGACCCATTTCGACATAGGTCTTGCAGACATCGGCATCCACCGCGCCGAATCGCACATGGGGTTCAATACCCTCCTTGCGGAAAGCTTCCATGATTTTCCAGCGGCCGCTGCGTGCACGGTCGTGGGCGATGATCGGGTAACGGGCGATCTCCTGCAGCGTCAGTTTTTTCGCGCGCAGGACGGGATGGCCTTTTTTCGCGATCACGCTACGCGCAATCGGGAAGCAGGGCAGCATCGCCAGATTCGGGAAGGGGCGCATCGCTTCGGTGCCGATGGCGATATCCGCCTGCTCCGATTCCACCGCTTCGCAGATCTGCGTCGGATTGCCCTGCTGCAGCCCGAGATGCACATCGGGATAACGTTTGATGAAACGCTCGATCACCCGCGGCAGCACATAACGTGCATAGGTGTGCGTCGTGGCAATCGTCAGCGTGCCTTTTTCGCGATCGAGATAATCGTCACGAAGCGTGCGCAGGTTCTCGACATCGCCCATGATGCGCTGGGCGATGTCGATCACTTCGCGCCCCGGCTCGGTCAGCCCGGTGACCCGGTTGCGCTTGCGTTGAAACACCGGGAAACCGATTTCGGCTTCGAGCATCTGGATCTGCTTGCTGACGCCCGGCTGCGAGGTGTGCAGTGCCTCCGCGGCAGCGGATATGTGATTGCCGTGCCGGTGCACTTCAAGAATGCACCGGAGCTGGGACAGCTTCATGGCCGCACCTCCTGTCCCGGCCTCAGCCGGCCGGGAATTGCATTTTGCGGGTGACGGGATTCACATACCCGCCCCAGAGCACCATCACACGGTTGCGGTTGGGATCACCGCAGACCACGATATTGATGATGTCAGGATTCGGAATCACGCGAACCATGCCGTCGGGTTTCTCCTTCAGATATTCCTCGGGATAAATCCCGCGCGAAACCGCATCCGGAATGGTGAACGCCTCGGAGTGCCCGTACTTCATCAGGAACTCCAGCTCGCTGTACGGCACCCGCGCATGTTCATACACGTAGTTGCGGATGTCCTGCTTGCTGTAGCCGGCCGCAGCCAGCGATTTCGCCACCGGCGGCGCGATCATCAGCGTGATCATGTCGCGGAAACCCTTGCTGCCGATTTCGGCGAGCCGCGCAAGGCAGGGCTTCTTG
>JBILYA010000161.1:0-5460 GCA_044378065.1 Burkholderiales bacterium
CCGTACAAGGCCGATCACTACCGTTATTGATCGAGGAAGCAGCGCGCGCCGGGGCGTAAAAATCCCCGGCGCGCCAACCTCCAACAAGCCATGCAATCACAGAAAAAACTCCCGCGCACTTTCAGTTTCGAGTTCTTTCCGCCCAACACCGCGGAAGGGCTGGAGAAACTCGCGCAAACCGCGAAGCAGCTGGCCCCGCTGAATCCGAAATTCTTTTCGGTGACCTATGGCGCTGGCGGCTCAACACGCGAGCGCACGCTGCGTGCGGTGATGGACTTGCGTGCAGCCGGTTACGCGGCGGCACCACACATTTCCTGCATCGGCTCGTCCCGCGACGAAATCCGCGACATCCTGCGTGGTTACCGTGAAAACGGCATTCGCCACCTGGTCGCGCTGCGTGGCGATCTGCCATCGGGCACCGCGACCGCCGGTGAATTCCATTACGCCAACGAACTGGTCGCTTTCATCCGCAGCGAGTTTGCAGACCATTTCCATATCGAAGTCGCGGCCTATCCGGAATATCACCCGCAGGCGAAAAATGCGCAGGACGACCTGCTGAATTTCAAACGCAAGGTAGAAGCCGGCGCGCATTCCGCGATTACCCAGTATTTCTACAACGCCGACTGTTATTTCCACTTTGTCGACGAATGCGAAGCCATGGGTCTTGATCTGCCAATCGTTCCGGGCATCATGCCCATCGGCAAGTTCTCCCAGCTGGCTCGCTTTTCCGACGCCTGCGGTGCGGAGATCCCGCGCTGGATGCGCCGCAAGCTGGAAGGCTTCGGCGACGATGCTGATTCGATCCGCGAATTCGGTCTCGACGTGGTGACCCGGCTCTGCGACGACCTGCTCGCCGCCGGCGCTCCCGGCCTGCACTTCTACACGATGAACCAGGCCGGCCTGACCGGCGCGATCTGGCAACGTCTGGGCCTGTAAAGCGTCTTCAGCCGGAAGACCGCCATCCGGCGTGAACCCTCGCTATACTCCCCACAGGCGCACCCGCGCCCGTGGCTGACGGGGAGGACATGGCGATGGAAGACAAACAGCTTCAGGCTGCCGTATCGGCAACCCACGAACACCGCGAACTGACGCTGGCCGCCAAGGCGCGGTCGCCCAAAGAAGCTGCCGATCTGCTGGCGGAATATCCCGTCAACGTCATTGCCGCCGTTCTGCAGGAACTCGCCCCGGCGCAGACCCAGGATATCCTCGGTGAACTGCCCGGCGGCCTGCTCGACGGCGTGATGCATGCTGTGTCCGGTGAAATCGCAGCGCAATGGCAAACCAACGGTCACTTCCCGGAAGGCAGCATCGGACGGATGATGGTGCCGCCACGCGCAGTATTCCGACCCGATATTAGCGTACGAGATACCGTGGAGCAGCTGCGTCCGCTGGTGCGCACTGCTTTCATTACCTACGGTTATGTCACTGATGAAGCAGGCAAGCTGCTCGGCATCATCACCATGCGCGACCTGCTGTTCGCCGACGACCATGTGCCGCTGGAGTCGGTGATGCTGCGCAACGCGTTTACGCTGAAGCCCGACCTGCAACTGGCGGACGCGATGAAACTGGTGCTCGACCGTCATTACCCCGTTTATCCCGTCTGCGACGGCAACGGGATACTGCTCGGGCTGGTCCGAGGGCAAACCATGTTTGAAGAGCAGGCCTTCGAGATCACCGCACAGGTCGGCAGCATGGTCGGTGTCGAAAAGGAAGAGCGTCTGGCCACGCCATTGCCGAACAGCTTCAAGTTCCGCCATCCCTGGCTGCAGATCAACCTCGCTACCGCCTTTGTCGCCGGTGCAGTCGTGGCGATTTTCCAGGACACCATTGACCGACTGGTCATTCTTGCGCTGTTCCTGCCGGTACTGGCGGGACAATCCGGCAACACCGGTTGTCAGGCACTGGCCGTTACCTTGCGCGGCATGACATTGGGTGAACTCAAAGCCGGTGCCGAACGCGCACTGGTGATCAAGGAAGCGTCGCTGGGCGCGCTGAACGGCGCCTTCACCGGAGTGGTCGCTGCGCTGGGGATGTATATCGTCGCCACCTTCCAGCACAACCCGAATGCCCTGATGCTCAGTCTGGTGGTGTGGATTGCGCTGGTCGGCAGTTGCGTCGCCAGCGGCATTTCCGGGGCCATGGTACCGCTGACCCTGAAACGCTTTGGTTTTGACCCGGCAACCGCTTCCAGCATTTTCCTGACGACAGCGACCGATGTGGTCAGCATGGGCTTGTTACTGGGTCTGGCCACACTGCTGGTCTGAACAGCCTGACCATGAAAAAGGCCGCCCGAAGGCGGCCTTTTTTTCAGCCTGCAACCTGTCAGGCGGCTTTGGCCGGCTTGCGTTTCTTGGCTTGTGCGGCGGTGGCATGCATCGAAGCATAGGCTGCATGCGCAGCCGCTTCAGCATCACCCACGTGCACGGCATAACCCATGTCTTCCAGCACTGAACCCAGCGCGGACAGGCAGAGCATGACGTTATCCGGACGGCAGGAGTAGCCCATCAGGCCAAAGCGCCAGATCTTGCCGGCGAGCGGTCCGAGGCCGGCGCCGATTTCCAGGCCGAATTCGGAGAGCAGTGTCTTGCGCACTTCCGCTTCGTTGACGCCTTCGGGGCAAAGCACGGCGTTCATCTGCGGTGCCTGATACGGCGTCTTCACCAGGAACTTCAGGCCCATGGCTTCGAGACCGGCCTTGAGTGCGGTGTGATGACGATCGACTCGCGCCCAGGCGTTCTCCAGACCTTCTTCGCGGATCAGCAGCAGTGCTTCATGCAGTGCGAACAGCGAGTTGGTCGGCGCGGTGTGGTGATAGGTGCGGGTGGTTTCACCCCAATAGCCGAGCAGCAGGTTCATATCCATGAACCAGGAGTGAATCTTGTCCTTGCGCGACTTGACGCGCTCGACCACGCGCTCGGAGAAGGTCACCGGGGAGAGGCCCGGGGTGCAGGACAGGCATTTCTGGCTGGCGGAATAGGCAGCGTCGATTTTCCACTCGTCGACCAGCACCGGCGAACCGCCCAGCGAAGTCACGGTATCGACAATGGTCAGTGCGTCGTACTTGTGCGCGATCTCGACCAGGGTCTTGGCATCGGACAGCACACCGGTGGAGGTTTCGGCATGCACAAAGGCGACCAGGCGCACGTCCGGATTCTTCTTCAGCGCGTCTTCGAGTTTCTGCGGCGAAATCGGTTCGCCCCAGGCGTCTTCAACAATAATCGGCGTGCCGCCGCAGCGCTCGACGTTTTCGATCATGCGGCCGCCGAATACACCGTTGCGGCAGACAATAACCTTGTCGCCCGGCGCCACCAGATTGACGAAGCAGAATTCCATGCCCACTGAACCGGGACCTGAAATCGGGAAGGTCAGCGGATTTTTGGTTTGATAGGTGTAGCGCAGCAGCGATTTCAGTTCTTCCATCATCTCGACAAAGATCGGATCGAGATAACCGATGGCCGGCTGGCTCATTGTGGTCAGCACGCGCGGATGGATCTCCGTCGGGCCGGGCCCCATCAAGGTACGTTGCGGCGGGTGGAACGAGTTGATGCGTTTGCTCGGCGCGTATCTGTCCATGTTGAATTCACTCCCTGCAGTGGCGTTGGCTGAAAAGTTTTCTCCGTCCGGCCGCGACTTCAGCTTCAGCGGCTTGCGCGTGGTGGCTTCGTTGAGCACTTCAACGGCGGCGATTTCGCCGCCGGTGACCTGCTCGACTTCCATGGCCCAGCGCGCCGGCACATAACCCGACTTGACCCAGTGATTGACCACGGCGCGGTCAAGACGGAATCGACGGGCGACTTCGGCCTGACTGCCAAAAAGATCAACGAGACGGGTGGCGCAATTCATGTTCGGTAACGGGGCCGCGGTTTGCCGCGAACGATGACGGAAGCAGGTTATAATTTATCATGACCAATTTAATTTGACAAGACTATATTGCCGGCAAAAAATGCAATTAACCAATTGTTTTTATTGGTTATTTTAATCGGCGCCGGTAACTGATTCAGTCTGTTTTGGCTCATAAAGTCATGATAATGTGGGACATTCAAAAATACCGATAACGAGGAAAAGCCCTGATGAATCGACTGATCAGCCTGCCACTGGCGGCCTGTCTGGCAATGGCCGCACCAGCGATGGCCGCGCAAAGCAGCGCCTACCCCAACAAACCGATCCGCCTGGTCGTACCCTTCCCGCCCGGCGGCGGCACCGACCTGGTATCGCGAATCATGCAGCCCGCGCTGAGCGCCGAGCTCGGACAGCAGATCCTGATCGACAACCGCGGCGGCGCCCAGGGCACGCTCGGAACCGCCATCGCCGCCACTGCCAACCCCGACGGTTACACCGTGGTCATTTCGGAAATCGGCGCCACCGCCGTGGCACCCGCGCTGATGCCCAAACTCAGCTTCGATGTTGCCAAGGATTTTGTCGGCATCAGCCAGCTGATCGAGCAGCCTTACATCATGACCGTGCATCCCAGCGTGCAGGCGAAAACGCTGGCGGAGTTCATCAAGCTGGCGCAGAGCAAACCCAACTCGATGAACTTCGGTTCGGGCAACGTCACCGCGCATGTCGCGCAGGAAGCCTTCTTCCAGACCGCGAAGATCAAACTGACACACATTCCCTATCGCGGCTCGGGCCCGTCGGTTGCCGCAGCCGTCGGCGGTGAAGTACAGACTCTTTTCTCCGGTCCGGGCGCAGCGATCCCGCAAATCAAGTCAGGCAAACTTCGCGGTCTTGCCGTGACCACTGCCAAACGCACACCGCAACTGCCGGAACTGCCGACGCTGGCCGAATCCGGCTTCAAGGGTTTTGCGATCAGCGGCTGGTACGGCCTGATGGGTCCGGTCAAGATGCCGAAGGAGGCCGTCACCGTGCTCAACAAGGCAGTGACCAAGGTATTGAACGGCGAAACCGGCAAGCTGCTGCGCGACCGCGGTTATGAACCGGTACCGACCACACCGGCAGAGTTCGACAAATTCACCCGTGAAGAAATCGCGCGCTGGAGCAAGGCAGTCAAGGAATACAACATCCAGCCGGACTTTTAACGGCTGTCTGCGGCGGGCGTTTCCCGCGCCCGCACTGCAGACGCTTTATTCGCTGTCGAAAGCCGTATCGCCTTCGGCGACCGGCGCGCCGGTCGCGCGCACCGCGGCAAAATCAAACAGCGTGCGGTCCATCAGATGCGAGGGCCGCACGTTCTGCAGGCTGGTCAATATCGTTTCGACGCGGCCTGGATGGCGCTTTTCCCAATCGCGCAGCATCGCCTTCATTTCCTTGCGCTTGAGGTTTTCCTGTGAACCGCACAGCGTGCAGGGAATGATCGGGAACTGGCGCAATGCCGCATACGCCTCCAGATCACTCTCCTCACAGTAGGCCAGCGGACGGATCACCACATTGCGGCCGTCGTCCGAGACCAGCTTCGGCGGCATCGATTTGAGCTTGCCGCCGTAAAACATGTTCAGCATG
>JBILYA010000162.1:0-5420 GCA_044378065.1 Burkholderiales bacterium
GGTTTGCGCATCGCTGGCATGGACATACACCTCGTCATGTCCCATTTGTACCAGCCAGGCTGCGGTCATCGTCGCGCGGATGCCGTCGTTGTCGCAAAGCACGATGATCGACGGACGCACGGCAATAAAGGTATCCGTCGCCTGCACCAGTTGTCCGCCGGGGGCAGACTGCGCGCCCGGCACGTGACCTTGTTCGAATTCCTCGGGATTGCGCACATCCAGCAGATACAGCGTACGTGAAGCATCCGCACGCAACTGTTGCAGCCGTGCGGCGTCGATGCGACGAATGCCGAAACGCTGCGCTACCCGCTGGGTTGCCTGCTGCGACCAAACCAGCCCGTCTTTTGACGGCAGCGGCACCGCTTCCGTGCGACCGTGATTCAACTGGAACCCGGCCAGCTTCCAGCCCTGCGTGCCGTCCTTCAGCGCATACACCGGATTCGGGAACCCCGCGTTGATCAGCACCTGCGCGCCGATGATGCTGCGCGTACGACCGCCGCAGTTGACGACCACGGTGGTGTCCGGCGAACGCACAAATTCCGGCATGCGATAGGGCAGTTCTGCGCTGGGGCAGTCATAAGCGCCGGGGATGCTGTTGCGGTTGAATTCCGCCAGCGGCCGGCTGTCGACCACCACCATATCCTTGCCGGCTTTCATCCAGTCGTTGAGCTCGGCCGCGGTGACTTCGCGCGGCGCATCCTCATGCTGGATGTATTCGCCGAAGGCCTTGCTCGGCAGATAGACACCCGTATACAAGCGCCCGCCGACCGCTTTCCACGCCGGCGTACCGCCATCGAGAATACTGACATCGGTATAGCCGCCCGCGATCAGTTTACGTGCAGCAGGATCAGCAAGCCCTTCACCACCGTCACAGACGACGATGCGCGTCGCCAGCCGCGGCAGCAGCGCCCGCACGCGCAGCTCCAGCACGCTCAACGGCACATTGGATACGCGCAGCAGATGGCCGTCCCTGGAATAAACGCCTTCTTCGCGGACATCGAGAACGGCCAGTTCGCGGCCGTCGTCATAACGTTCCCGCAATTGGCGGGCATTGATGGTGTTCATGTCTATGTTCTACTCCAGTAACAGACTCAGTTCGCGGACGCTCTGCGCATCCAGTGTTTCCAGCGATTCCAGCAATTCGGTGACCCGTGACGCTTTGGCCTTGTCGAGACGCACCGCCAGGCAGTCGGCCACCTTAGCGCGATGCTGCTCGATATCCAGCGGCGCGCCCCAGAATCCCGGCGGCCGCGTGCAGGTCGCGCGATGCACCGTGCCGTCATGCAAGCGGACTTCAATCGACACCTGCATGCGGTTGAATGCGGTCGGCAGCGCCGGATCCACGGTCACCTTCATCCGACGCAGCATGGATTTCATGTCGCCGCGGAATCGGCGCTGCTCATGGAACGAGGCGATGCCGACCTTGCCGTCGAGAAACGCGCAGGCTGCCGCGTACTGGAAACTGAATTTACCCTCCAGCCCCGACACCGGCTCAGGCCGGTCGACGTCGGGCATTGAAGGCGTGATCAGATTGACCGCATTGATCAATGCCGTATCGGCAATCAGCTTACGCACTTCCAGCGCCGCGCCGATGGCGAAATGCGTCGGATATTTCGACGGATAAAATTTGATCGCCATGCCGGGATCGCTGAAGCGGAAGGGCTTGCCGTAACCCAGCAACAGATCGCGGTCGATGCCCTTGGGGAAAAATGCGGCGACAAAACCATCAACATGACCGAGGATGTCGTCACTGGCAGTCAGACCGCGTTTCGCCAGCATGGCCGCTTCCAATCCGGCGGCCGCGGCATTACCGCAGTGCGTGCATTTCACGCCATGACCGATATTGGCGCGCAAGGCGCCGCTGCGCGATGCGGCAATCGCCAGCGCGAAATTAAGCTGCTGCTCATCAAGACCCAGCAGATGTCCGGCAACTACCGCCGAGCCGAAAGGCCCGACCACGCCCGGCGCATGAAACTTCGCGCTCTCGCGCCGGTGATCGACCGAGGCCAGCAAGCGCCCCTGGATCTCGAAACCCTTGGCACAGGCCGTCAGCAGTTCGCGGCCATCCAGTCCGTCGCGTACGGCCAGCGCAAACGCCACCGGCACTGTCGGTGATATCGCATGGGTGGACGGGCTCGACATCGGTTCGAAGTCGAGCACATGCATGGAGGCGGCATTGGCATAGGCCGCAGCCACCGGTGACGTACGGAAACCGAAACCCCAGACGGAGCAATGCTCACTGCCACCCTGCTCGCGGACCTGTTCGGCAAACAGCTGCGGCGCATGCTCTTTCGCACCGGCCACCGCAACAGCAACGCCGTCGGCGATCAGCCGCTTCGCGATGGCCACATCCGCCGCGGACAGGGATTCAAACGTGGTGTTGCGGATGATGCCGGCCAATTGTGCCGTCAGACTCATGACTGCCCCGGGGTAAATTGAGTGCGCGGATTATCGCCCGATCCGCGCGGATTCAGTCGAACAATGACATCCCGTGGACTTCCGCAAAACACCGGATTGCAGCTACGCGACGACGGATATCGTGACAATTACTCGCCGACGAACGGCTCCACCTTGCCGGTTTTAATCCAATTGATGACGGCCAAGCTTGCGGCCTCTTCAGCACCTTCATAGGAATGATGGTGAAGCGCACAGGGGTCTGTGGTTTTTACAGTTCCGCCACGCACCGTGGTCAACCGCCCTCCTGCGTAACTCCTGGTAACACCGTGCTGGGTATAGGAACAACCATCACTCTCATGGTGCAAGTGCAGCACCGGCGCAACGATGCTCTTATAAGGAAAATCCATCACTGACGCCCAGGGCGCGCCGGGCCTGCGGTCGGCATTGATGGCTGCAGAATGAATGCTGCCAGCGATCTCGTTGCCTAGATTCTTGGCCAGCCAGCGCGAACTGACCGAACCGGCGCTATGCCCGATCAGGTAAAACCTGGAATAACCATGATCCTGCCGGAGCCTCGCCATGAGGCTGCGCACATCATCTGCGTGTTGGGCAGACATCCGGTAACTGTCCAGACAACTCGTCGGATAAAACCCTGGTTCGCCCCACTGGTCTGTTGGACAATCCATGACCACCAGCGCGATGCCTGCCTCCATGAACAAGCGCATGTGCGGGCGGATGAAATTCTGGACATTGCGAAACTTGTCCTTGACCGTCTCGATTCTCGAGTAGCCCGGCGCACCGCGGAACATCAGCAATGCCGTGTCGGACTGTACTACCGGCTTCATCAAAATCGCCCGCTGGACCACCGGCTTGCTGGAAAAGAAACTCTCGGTACGGCCGCGATCAACCTCGATCAACACATCGACTGGCGCCTGTGCCCGGGCGGAATGCGCGAGCAACAACAGAAGCAGCATGCAGAATTTTTTCATAGCCACATTCCTGACCGGCGGAGATTTGCGAACAACAGGAGGCTGCCCACCAAGTGTAACCTGACCTCCCGGCTCGTCAATGCACCTCTAACGGGTGCATTTCGAGTTCGCAATCAATCGAACAGCGACGCCTCGGGGGCTTCCGCAATAACACCGGGTTTCGACAATGCCCCGACCCGCACACCGAGCAGGCGGATGCGCCGGTCCAGCGGCACCCGTTTCAGGCATTCACCGGCGGCGCGGCGGATCACTTTCGCATCCTGCGTCGGCACCTCAATGGTCAGATCGCGCGTCACAGTATGGAAGTTGTCATAGCGGATTTTCAGGCCGATGGTCTTCCCCGCATAACCCTTGCGCTCCAGATCGCCGGCCACACGCACGCAGAGATCGGTGAATATCTTCGTCAGCTGCTCTTTGTCGCGCACCGGATGCAGATCATTTTCGAAGGTGGTCTCGCGACTGATCGACTTCGGTTCGCTCCAGGTCACCACCGGCCGCTCATCGCGGCCTTGGGCGGCTTCGTGCATCCACGCACCATAGCTGCGGCCGAAGTGCTCAATCAGCCAGGCCGCATCCTTCTGCGCCAGATCGCCGATGGTGTGAATGCCCAATTGTTCGAGTTTTTTATTGGCTTTCGGCCCGATACCGTTGATCTTGCGCACCGCCAGCGGCCACACCACGCTGCGGATGTCGTCCGGGCGAATCACGCTGACGCCGGCAGGCTTGTTCAGTTCGGAGGCGATCTTCGACAGCAGCTTGTTGGGCGTAATGCCGACGGAGCAGGACAACCCGGTGACTTCACGCACTGAACGCTGGATGTCCGTGGCAATGGCGCGGGCCCGCGCCCAGGGATCGGGGGCGCCCTCTGCCGCACTCGCCGCCACCGGCCCGGTGAGATCGATATAAATCTCATCGATGCCGCGGTCCTCGACCTGCGGCGCAATGGCGCGCACCGCATCCTTGAACATCCGGGAATATTTCCGGTACGAATCAAAATCCGCCGGCAGCAGCAATGCATCGGGGGCGAGCTTTGCCGCCTTCATCAACCCCACGCCGGAGAACACACCGAGGGCGCGGGCTTCGTATGTCGATGTCGTAATCACGCCACGGCCGGTATAACCGCGCAGCGTGGCGAAAGACCCGGGCTCGGGCTCCCCCTGCGCCATGCGTCGACGACCACCGACCACCACCGGCTGGCCGCGCAGCTGCGGGTAGCGCAGCAGCTCGACCGACGCATAAAACGCGTCCATGTCGAGATGGGCGATATAACGCAGCGGGCTGATTTGCGGTGCGGATTCCATATTGCAGCCATCATCATACTCAGCACGGATGACAAGCGCCCGCGGTTCAGTGTCTAATCCTGCGTTCCGCAACCGTCACCGACAGGATTCCGCCATGACCGAAGTCACCGCCGCCCTCCGCTCCGAATTCGCCCCGACCGGCACGCTGCGCGTGGGCCTCAACATGAGCAACTTCCTGCTCACCCGCACCGATGCCGCCAGCGGCAAGCCGCTGGGCGTTGCCCACGACCTCGGCCAGGAGCTGGCGCGCCGCCTCGGCCTGCCGGTTGTATTCGTACCGCATCCGAATCCGGGCGCGCTTGCCGACGCGGCCAACAAGAATATCTGGGACGTCGGTTTTCTCGGCGCCGAACCGCAACGCGCCAACGAGATCGACTTCACCGCGGCTTATGTTGAAATCGAATCGACCTACCTCGTGCCGCCGGGATCGTCACTCAAACATGCCGACGAAGTCGACCGCAAGGGCGTGCGCATCATCGTTCCGGCCAAGGCTGCCTACGAGCTCTATCTGACCCGCACCATCAAAAACGCCGAACTCATCGCCGAGCCGGGTGCCGACGCTTCGTTCAAACGTTTTGTCGACGAAAAATTCGATGCGCTCGCGGGCCTGAAGCCGCGGCTGATTACGGATCAGGCCAAGCTGCCGGGTTCGGTCATCGTCCAGGGCTGCTTCACCGCCGTGCAGCAGGCTGCCGGCGTGCCGAAAGGCCGCAGCAATGCCGCAAAATATCTG
>JBILYA010000367.1:0-2897 GCA_044378065.1 Burkholderiales bacterium
GTGGTAGGTGCGGTAAAGATAGAATTTTTTCAGGATCGCGGCATCACCGGCGACGAAACCGGAGCGCATGCCCGGTACATTGGAGCGTTTTGAAAGACTCGAGAATACGACCAGGTTACGGAAATCGCTGCGCCCCAGCTGAACGGCGGCAGCAAGCGCACCGAGCGGCGGTTTGTTTTCGTCGAAATAGATTTCCGAATAACACTCGTCTGAAGCAATGACGTAGTTGTAACGGTCGGCGTGTTCAAACAACAGCTTCCAATCGGCCAGCGTCAGTACTTTGCCGGTCGGATTTCCGGGAGAGCAGGCGATCAGCAGTTGCGTGCGCTGCCAGATGTCCTCGCTTAGCTGGCCGAGGTCAAATGAATAGTCATTTTCAGGCAGGGTATGAATGAACTGCGGTTCGGCTCCGGCCAGCAGGGCTGCGCCTTCGTATATTTGGTAGAACGGGTTCGGGCAGACCACCACCGGGGCAGGTTGCGTCGGGTCGATGACCGCCTGCGCAAACGAGAACAGGGCTTCGCGGCTGCCGTTGACTGGCAATACCTGGGTGGCGGCGTCCGGGGCCGGAATGCCGTAACGCCGACCGATCCAGCCGGCCACGGACTGACGCACTGCGTCGGTTCCCAGCGTCGCCGGATAGACCGAAAGGCCGTCCAGGCTGTTAATCAGGGTTTCGCGAATGAAGGCGGGAGTCGGGTGCTTCGGTTCGCCGATGTGCAGGCTGACAATCTTGCGGCCAGGCGGGGGTGTGCTGCCGGCCAGCAATGCGCTCAGCCGCTGGAATGGGTAACTGTGCAACCGGTCAAGACGTGGATTCAACGGATTGTCGCCAAAGGGTTAAGCCGCCCGGGTTGCCGGCGGCACGGCTTGCAATTATAAGGCGGTCGGCCGGGATGAAGCCCCCGGGCCGGGTCAGGCTTCAGCGGGTCGGTAAACCCGGTTCCTGTTCCGGCATCTCGGGGACGCTGGCCAATTTGAAGCCGCGTTTGACATGCTGGACGGTGACCGTGGTGAAGATACCGCCACGGACGTAAAAGCGGGCCGTCAGGCGCATATAACGGGGTCGTGTCGCTTTGACGAGGTCGTCCAGAATGCGGTTGGTGACGGCTTCGTGAAACGCACCCTCGTTGCGAAATGACCAGGCATACAGCTTCAGGCTTTTCAGTTCAACGCAAAGCCGGTCCGGCACGTAATCCAGGATCAGGGTGGCGAAATCCGGCTGCCCGGTTTTCGGGCAGAGACACGTAAACTCCGGAATTTCCATGTGAATCCGGAAGTCGCGAGACGGGGCCGGGTTAGGAAAGGTCTCCAAATCGCGGGATGGTTTGCTTGGCATGGCGGTTATATCAATTCAGTGAGTCAATTCAGTTAAAATGCGCGCTGAATTCTACCCGTTTTCGCTGCACAACCACTTTTCTTGGCAGAACAGCACCTTGCGCCTCAAGCAAATCAATCTCGCCGGTTTTAAATCTTTCGTCGATCCCACGCAAATCCCCGTTCCGGGGAATCTGATCGGTGTTGTCGGCCCCAACGGCTGCGGCAAATCAAACATCATTGATGCCGTGCGCTGGGTACTCGGCGAAACGTCGGCAAAACATTTGCGCGGCGCCACGATGCAGGACGTGCTGTTCAACGGTTCCGGAGACCGCAAACCAGTCAACCGCGCCAGCGTGGAGCTGGTATTCGACAATAGTCTGGGCAAGGCGGCTGGTCAGTGGTCGAGTTATGCCGAGATTTCGGTCAAGCGCATGCTGGAGCGCGACGGCGATTCCAGCTACTACATCAACAATATCCATGTGCGCCGCCGCGATATCGCCGATATTTTCCTCGGCACCGGCCTTGGTGCACGCGCTTACGCGATTATCGAGCAGGGCATGATTTCGCGGGTGATCGAGGCGAAGCCGGAAGAGTTGCGGGTTTTCCTTGAAGAGGCTGCGGGTGTATCCAAATATCGCGAACGCCGCCGTGAAACCGAACTGCGTCTGCGTGATACACGTGAAAACCTCGCCCGTGTCGATGATATCCGTCAGGAACTCGACAAGCAGCTGGAACATCTTCAGAGCCAGGCTGAGGTGGCGACGCGTTATCACGCATTGCAGGAGCAGGTTACCGGTACACAGCATTTGCTGTGGTTTGTGCGCCGTAACGAAGCCGCAGCGACCCGTGCCCGTCATGCCCGCGACATTGAGCGCATGGGCACCGAGCTTGAGGCTGAAACTGCCCGCTTGCGCGATGCCGAGCGTCGGCTCGAAGAATTGCGCAGCCAGCACTACCGCAGCGGCGACGAAGTGCACGCCGCACAGGGGGCGTTGTACGAGACCAATGCTGAAATCGCCCGTCTTGAACAGCAGATTGCCCATATCCGCGAAAACCGCAGCCGGGTCGAACAGCAGATCGGCAGCCTGACCGCGCAGGCTGAGAGCGCTCGCGGTACTCTGCAGCAGTCCCAGTCGAGTCTCGCCGAGTGGCGCGAAGAACATGCCCGTTCTGAAGCCCGCGTCGCTGCCTGTGAGGGGCGAATCGCCGAAGAACGCGAGAAGCTGCCCCTGGCCGAAGAGGCCTGGCAGTCAGCCAGCGGTCGGCGGGACGAAATGCAGCAGGCTGTCAGCCGTGCCGAACAATCTCGTCAGGTCGAGCAGACCAAGCTGGCCCACACGGCCAAGGTTCTTGAGCAGCTTTCCCTGAGGAATGCACGGCTGTTTGAAGAGCAGAATGCGCTCGAAAAACCGGATACCGCTGCCCTTGAGGCATTGCAAGCGCAGATCAACGAAGCCGTTTCTCGATTGGAATCACAGCGCGAGGCGCTGGCCGAACGCGAACGCAGTCTGCCCGGTCTTGAGCAGACTCTGGAGCAGCGTGCCGCTGAAGTCGATCAGGCGGCTCAAACCCTTGCG
>JBILYA010000436.1:0-2940 GCA_044378065.1 Burkholderiales bacterium
CACCTCGGCATCAACTTCCGCAGCTTCCCGCTCAACCAGCAAGGCGCGCGTTGTGCGTAAGACAAGATCAAGGGCGAGCGCAATCAAGACGCCAACCGTCAAAACCCACAAGGTAGAGAAGCTGCCGAGCGGAATGACCCGATCAAACAGCTGCATGGAATAAAGGGACGTGGCCAGGGTAAGGATATTGGCGACGACCGTCGCCAGCGTCGCGGTGAGCAACACATTCCGGCGCCGCTTGATGGCGCCCCAGAAGATCGAAACAGCAGCCTCAGGTGTATCGGTGTTCAACGGATCAGGGAAAGCAAGGTCGAAAAAGACCAGATCATCGCTATAAGCGCACACCACATCCACGAAGCTACGCATCCGCAGCGTTGTTTCACTGTTCCACTGTTCAGCAACACCAAAGCCGTCCTTCGGCGACCAGATCAGTAACGGAAATTGGTCAGGCCTCGGTCTCGTAGACAATTGCTGGGGCGCGGGCCAGCCAAGCCGGGCGCACAAGACAGCGAGTGCGGCTGTGCTGTCAGGCAAGCTGTCGCCGTCAACCTCACTTTCCCAACCGGGTGGCAGTGAGGCGGCCTTGGCTGCAGCAAACGCATCAAGCGCCGCGATGAGTTGATTATCTTTAGCCATGATTGGGCTCCGTCCCGTCTGCCAACAGCCGCGGCTGCCAAGTACAGGTGCGCAAGGCGATGCGCGCAGTTGTCAGCTGCGCACTGGTTTCAGAATCGACTGTGGCCAAGCGCATATTGGTTGATTCCTGCAGCGCATTCATCACGTCGAGCCAAGTGCGGCGGCCGGCAATGAATTGGCGCTTATAGGATTCAACGACAAACAATGAGCTTGTCGCCGCCGTGGCAGCGCTGCCAATACGCTGACGCGCCGCTGAGTTGTTCACGAAGTCCAAGCGCAATGCTTCACGGAGCTCACGCTGCGCCGAGACAATTGCTTGTTCGCTCGCCTGGGCCCTCTCGCCGGCTCCTTGCGCGGCCGCAGCCTGAGAGAGCCCGTTACCCGTCTGGGCGCGTAGCGCCAACCCGACGCGTTCGCCGAGCACTTCGTTGCTGGACAATTGCCCGATCAACTGCGGCAGCAGCGCCGCCTTTGCCGACTTTTGTTCGGCTCGCGCCACGATAGATTCTGCAGACAGGCGCGCGCTGCGCGGGTCGCAAGCCAGCGCTTTTGCAACGGCGCCAACTTCCGAAGGGTGATGAAAGGCGGGATCATAGGCCGGCACATCCCCCAGTAGCATGTTGGCATCACCGGTCAGCTCGGACAGGGTGTTTACTGCACCACTGCGTTGGGCTTGGGCGAGGGCAAGTTGCTGCTCAATTTGGGCGGCACGCGCCATGGCAAGGTCAAGGTCCGACCGCGGACTGATCTGCTGCTCCACACGACGTCCGATAGTATCTGAGAGTTCGCGATGCCTTGCCAGAGCATCCTTCAGTATCTCGGTCCGCCGGGCAGCGGCTGCAATTTCGAAGTACGCTTGGACCACCCGCAGCGACAAATCACGTGCAACCTCGTCGAGGCCGGCTCGTTGAACGAGGAGCTGCGCTTTGGCGCGGTCGATAGCTGCACTGATGCGGCCGCCTGCCCAAATTGGCTGCTCGATAACGGCATTAAGGACAGTACCGTCCTGGGCTGCATTCACGCTGCCTTTTGTAATTGCCAGGGCCTCGACCGTAAGGCTTGGAAAGCGCAGCCACTTTGCTCCACGCACGTCATAGCCAGCGGCACGGATCCGACCTTCGACTGACTTAATCTGTGGGTGCGCCGCCGATGTCGTCACCGCCAGCTCATGCAAGGCTGCAGGTATTCCGGGCGCGACCGGCCCGACTTTTGCAATGTCCGGGCTTGGTGAAACGATGTCGGGACGGGGCGGCCCGTAGGACTGACCATTAACCGCTTGGCCAGGAACATTTTGGGCTGCAACGGTCTCAGTTGCCAACACGAGGCAAATAGCCAACGTAGACAGCAGCATTGATGACGCGCCAGATATCCTTGGACGATTTCCTTTGAAAACCCTCCTGAAATCTGGACGCTGGCACATAAAACTTATCAACAAGTCACTTCTCGCTAGGCATCTAAACGTCGAGCAAGCCGCGCCTTTAGACAACAAAATGTCTAGAGCCCAACCGCTTCGGCGCGGTAACTCTTGACGCGCGGAGAGGCTACGGTTGTCAGCCAAAATTTTCCGGAGCGGGTTTCACTAATTACGTGCCCGGTCGATCTAGCGTCTCAAACGTACGCTGTCACCACAAACTTCAGATACTGGACTGAATGCCACAGCGTCACCGGCAATAACAGCCGAAAACGAACCAATAATGGTCTTAAACTGACATGTCCGTTTGTGAGTGGCCCAGATTGGTGCCCGTGACAGCTGCGCCGATATCCTGGCCAGCGCACACATTACTGGGTCTGCAGTTCCTGCTTCACGGCGTTGCTGTAGGCAATGCGGGCGGTCTGCAGGATGGCGAGCTCCTCTTGCGCAGTGGCAATGCGGCGGTCGACTGCCTGCAGGCTGATAAGCTGCGCCTTGGTGTTCTCGCTCAGGCTATCGATCGCATAGTCCACGCCGTCGATGGAGATGGTCTGATCAGTGGTCACAGGTAAGTCCTTTTGTGTTGAAAAATCCCCACCGCCCTCTCGAGCCATGGGGAATATGAGCCGTCCTAAATCGTAGCTGTTACCAAAGCAAGGTCTCTTAGCGGCGTAAAGCCCCGCCGCCTCTGGGCCGCGACGGGGACACCCCAGACGAGGCCACGAGCCAAATTCAGCCCGCCCCGAAGGGGTCGCCGAAGGTGATGACGTTGATTCAGATTGGTCGGAAACCGTTCTAGTCCAGCTTTAACTGGCCGGTGCGCTCAATCGTCCGCATGCAGATCCGCCATGAGCGCATCAAGCGTCTTATGCTTCACGGTCTTCCCCTGCCGG
>JBILYA010000163.1:0-5341 GCA_044378065.1 Burkholderiales bacterium
GATCAACTATTCGTCATCGGGCAACGGCAGTGCGCCGCATCTCCAGATGGCGCTGCTGATTTCGATGACGGGCATCGACATTACGCATGTCCCTTACAAGGGCGGCGCGCCGCAGGTGACCGCGCTGCTGGCGGGTGAAACCCAGGCGTCCTTTGCCACGGTCGGTACAGTGATCAACCATATCCGCGGCGGCAAGCTGCGCCCGCTGGGACTGGGTTCGACCAAGGCGAGCAAAGCGCTGCCCGGTGTGCCGACGCTCGCCGAAGCAGGCGTTCCCGGTTACGACATGAGTCCGTGGATCGGCGTATTTGCGCCCGCAGGCACGCCGAAGCCGATCATCGACAAACTCAATGCCGAGATCAACAAGGCGCTGGTCCTGCCGGATGTGGTCAAAAGTCTGGAGAACCAGGCCCTCGATGCGGCGCCCAGCACTGTCGACCAGTTCAATACGGCGCTGAAGGTGGATTATGAAAAATACGGCAAGCTGATCAAGCTGACAGGGGCCAAAATCGAGTAAGGCCGAAATAGGATGAGGTTCAAGAATTCCGGGCAACCGGAAGCATTTAAACCGGGAACGCGGCGTGCCATGGCTGATGCGCCGGCTCCCGGTGTTTATTTTCAGGAGCGGATCAAGATGGATTTAGGTATCAAGGGCGAGACTGCGTTGGTGGTAGGCGCCAGCGAAGGCATCGGTTACGAAAGTGCGAAGGGCCTGCTCGAAGAGGGCGTGAACGTGATGATCTGTTCACGCAATGCGGAGAAGCTCAAGGCTGCAGCTGCGCAACTGGAGAAAGCCACCGGCCGTAAGGTAAGTTGGTTCGCCGCAGACGTCACCAAAAAGGAAGACGTTGCCGGTCTCAAGGCCTGGATTGCGAAAGAGGCACCGGTGCTGGATATCCTGGTTTCGGCGGTCGGCGGCAGCCAGCGCGCGTTGTTCGAGGAACTGGACGATGACGCCTGGTATGCCAATTACGAGTTCAACGTGATGGGTGCGGTGAGAACCATCCGTGCAGCGCTGGAGCCCTTGAAACAATCAAAGACTGGCGGTCGCATCGTCATCCTCGGCGCTGCCGGACCGCGCATGCCTTATCCGCATCAGCTGGTGTCGAATGTCCACAAGGCCGGTCTGATTGCGATGGTGAAGACACTGGGCGTCGAATTCCGTCCCTTCAATATCCGCGTCAATTCGGTGTCGCCGGGACGGACGATGACCGGACTGTGGACTACGCGTATCGACAAGCTATCGAAGGAGCGGGGCGAACCGGCGGAAAAAATCATTGACGAGTTCAGTCACGAAATTCCGATGGGTCGTTTCGGCCGCCCTGAGGAAATCGCACCGATGGTGGTTTTCCTGTCTTCGCACAAGACCAGTTATGTCACCTGTCAATCGATTCTCGTCGATGGCGGCATTGCCCGCGGCCTGATCTGATTTCTGTTTGATCGTCCGTATTATGGTGCGGGCCATTTCCGGCCCGCGCGCGGTTGCCCCGGCGCTTTGTTTTGTGCATTATCTACTGGCGCGCCGGGTCACCCAAAAATAACAAGACAACAAACGGCGCGCTTTTGGAGGAGCGATGAAGCGCGTGAATCGTTTTTGCAATTTGATTGTTGCCTGCGGGCTTGCATCCGTGTTTGCAGATGCGGCCGCACAGGCATTTCCCAGTCGTCCCGTGAGGGTGGTGAATCCGGCAGCGCCCGGCGGAAACAGCGATGTTTTTTTCCGGTTGCTGCAGCCCAAGATGACCGAGGTGCTGGGGCAGCAACTGGTCATTGATTACCGTGTCGGCGCCGGCGGCACCATCGGCGGCGAAGTGGTCGCCAAAAGTGCGCCCGATGGTTACACCACAGGGTTGATGGCAGCGAGTTTTGTCATCAATCCGGCGATGATCAAGAAAATGCCCTTCAATACGCTGAAGGACTTCTCGGCTCTCGGTTTGATCGTCGACGTGCCCTCGGGACTGGTTGTCCATCCGTCACTGCCGGTGCGCAATCTGAAAGAATTCATCGCATTGGCAAAAAAACGGCCGGGCGAACTGTTTTATTCGACCTCCGGCCGCG
The DNA here is from genome assembly GCA_044378065.1 of Burkholderiales bacterium. Lineage (GTDB taxonomy): Bacteria > Pseudomonadota > Gammaproteobacteria > Burkholderiales > SG8-41. Next base: position 2,059 of record JBILYA010000163.1, read on the forward strand.
GCACAGTCGGCCACCTGTCGGGTGAATTGCTCAACAGCATGGCGGGAATCAAGCTGGTGCATGTGCCGTACAAGGGTGCAGGCCCGGCAGCGATTGATCTGGTGGCGGGACAGGTGCAGTTGCAGTTTGCCAGCATGCCGCTGCTGACCGGATACATATCTGCGGGACGCTTGCGCCTGATTGCGCAGACCGGCGCGAAACGTTCCGAATATGCACCGGACATGCCAACCATGGAAGAAGCGGGGCTGCCGGGCTTTGTCGTGCGCAGCGGCTTCAGCTTTGTCGGGCCGGCGGGTTTGCCCAAGCCGATTGCCGACAAGTTGAATCTGGCAATGGTCACGGCGGTGAAAGATGCCGAAAACCGCAAGACTCTGGTCAAGCTCGGCGCTGATCCTATCGGAAGCTCGATCGAGGAGCACGACGCTTACATCAAGTCGGAAATCCCGAAATGGATCAAAATGGCGCGTGACGCCGGCATTGAACCCCAGTAACCCAACCAAGGACGCAATTCCATGTATGACTTGCAACTGACGGCCGAGCAACTCGAGTTTCGCGACGCCGTGCGCGATTTTGTGACCCAGGAAGTTCAGCCTGCCGCCATCGATCCGAAGCGGCTGGAGCCCTTCGAGAAGCCGCTGATCACCGGATTCCTCGATCAGCTGTCCCAGATGGGGTTGCGTGGTCTGGCATTGCCGGAAGCGGCGGGTGGAGCCGGTGCGGATCTGCTGACCTGCTGTGTGCTGCTGGAAGAAATTGCTGCCGGTGACGTCGATCTGGCAATGGTGCTTGGCGAGACTGCTTTGCTGGCGCGCGCCGTGCACGATGCGATGAATGACAGCCAGCGCAAGCGCTGGTGGCCGAAATTCGATGCCGGTGAACGTTTCCATCTGGCGCTGATTGCGCGCGATGACGACGCCGAACTGGGCTGGAGCTACCACCACGCGGTGCTGGCCGATGCCGATGTGATCGGTGCTCCCGAAGTGGTGGCGGAACGCGACGGTAAGGGCTGGACGATCAATGGCCTCGCGCCGTTTGTGTCGAATGCACCGGTGGCCGGCCTGTTCATTGTGCAGGCGAAGATTGCCGATGGTCCCGGTACCGTGTCGGTGCTGATCGGCCGCGATGCCAAGGGCCTGTCGATTGATGACGAACTGCCGGCCTTCGGCGGCGGCGGGGAACGCGCACGTTGGCACCATGGTGCGATGGCCGCGGTGACGCTGAAGAACTGCAAGGTGCCTGAAGAGGATGTGCTGGCAGCCGATGCCGCACACCGCCTGTTGCAAGGCCTCGTCGCACGCCGTTCGATACAGACCGCAGCGGTGAACATTGGTGTGGCGCGTGCTGCGTATGAGGCTGCCATTGATTACGCCAAGATGCGCTGGCAGGGTGGCGCCTATATCGTCCAGCACCAGGCTATCGGTATGAAGCTCGCCGATGTCGCCATCCAACTGGAGGCTGCACGCGCGCTGACGATGAAAGCGGCATGGATTACGGATCATCCCGAAGCGGTCAGTGAGCGCAGCGTCAACGATCTGCCATGGCATGTCGTGGCGCGTACCTTCACCGCACAGTCGCTTCATCGTGCGACGCTGGAGGCAACCGAGTGTTTCGGCGCGATGGGCGTGATGCGCGATATGCCGCTGCAGAAATATGTGCACGACACGCTGGTGCTCCAGCACTCGGCGGATTGCGATCTCGCAGCGCCGCTGGTCGTTGCCGAGGCCGTTGCCGGATACTCGCGCGGCTGAGCGCGATTGATCATAAACTATTGATTAATTTAATAAATTCTGAGGATTTGTCATGGATTTTTCACTGAATGAAGAGCAGCGCCACTGGCAATCGGAAGCGCGGCGTTTTTCCGATGAAGAAGTGCGGCCGATGTCACTGGCGCGCGACCAGATCGCTGATCCCCGCGCCACCTTCGACTGGGACATCATCAAGAAGGGTTCCAAGCTGGGTTTCCGCACGCTGGCCGTGCCCAAGGAGTGGGGCGGTCATGAGGCCGACTTCGTTACCCAGACACTGGTGATGATCGAGCTGGCCCGCGGCGACAGCTCGGTATCCAAGACCTTCAGCCAGTGCTGGAAATGGAGCCATCTGGTGGCAGCTTCCTGCACCAAGGAGCAGAAGGAGCGTTTCCTCAAGCCCTTCATGGAAGATGACGGTTATCTGCTGGGAAAAGGCGGCACCGAGGCCAATGCCGGTTCCGACAACCGCATGCCGCCGGAAAACGATCCCAAGGCCGGCTGGAAACTGCGCGCCGAGCGCGATGGCGATGACTGGATTCTCAACGGCAGCAAGATGTTCATCGCCAACGGCAGCGTGGCAAAGCTGTTCTTTGTCGATGCGCGGACCAATCCCGATGTCGGCATCCGCCAGGGTACGACGATGTTCATCATCCCGAAGGACACTCCGGGATTCCGCATCGGCAAGGTGTTCAACAAGCGCGGCTGGCGCTTCTACCAGAACGGCGAGCTGGTATTCGAAAACTGCCGCGTTCCCAACTCGAGCGTGATGGGCGAGGTCAATGGCGGCGTCAAGGCGCGCGCCAATGACAAGTCGGAATTCGGAGACATCGAACTCGCGGCCAATGCGCTGGGCATCTGCGAAGACGCCGTGGGCATGGCGATGCATTTCGCCAAGACCTACAAACGCGCCGGCAAATACGTCATCGACCACCAGCTGGTGCAGCTGAAACTGAACGAGATGTACATGCTGACCGAAGCGCTGCGGTCATTCGTGCTGCGCACCGCCTGGGAGCGCGATCGCAAGCTGCCGGATGTCGGTAACAACGTGCTGGTGATGAACTATTCTCAGGAAGTCGTGCAGCGTGTGACCAAGGCCAATATGGAAATCCACGGCCCCGAAGGTTGCATGATGCACGCCCGCGTCGACAAGCTGATTCGCGATGCGCTGGTATGGACCCACCTTGCCGGCGACACCGTGCAGCGCGTGAAAGTCGTCAAGCGTCTGCCGGACATGCCGCTGCCGATGTAAGAGGCATTGAGTCGGCATGGAAGAGGCGCCGCAGGGCGCCTCTTTCCGTTTTTTAAGCAGTGTTGCGGCCACGCTCCCGACCATCGCGTTGAGGGGGGGCATTATTCCCGAATGGTTAATGAAATCGGGTGTATTTTCGGGATGGTCCATGGAAGGGGTGAACATTGAATAAGACGGCAACGCAAAGCGACGACCTCGTTGTGGTCCGCATCGATCCGCGTGGAGATGCAGGGTACATCGCCCATGTGACGATCAACAATCCGGCAAAACGCAACGCACTGGGTAT
>JBILYA010000165.1:0-5319 GCA_044378065.1 Burkholderiales bacterium
CTTTTCCTCGATCCGCGAGGACGCCTTCAGTTCGATGCCCTGGTCTTCGGTGATCGTGCCGACGGTACGGCGGTCTTCCGCCATCACAACGCCGGTGGCCGCGGCACCTCCGATCGCAACTGCGGCGCAGCCGGATACGACCGGCAGCAGGGCGATACAGGTCAAGGTGAGCAGTTTGCGCATTTATTCGACTCCTAAAAGTAGACAATCAATGCCGTCGCACAGACAGTGCAGCGACAGCAGGTGCACTTCCTGGATGCGCGCAGTACTGGTTGCGGGCACGCAGATATGCACGTCGTCAGGTCCCAGTATTTCGCCCATCTTGCCGCCGTTGCGTCCGGTGAGTGCGACGACACGCATGTCGCATTCATGGGCCGCTTCGATGGCTGCAACGACGTTGGGCGAATTGCCGCTGGTTGAAATTGCCAGCAGCACATCGCCGGCGCGTCCGAGCGCCCGTACCTGCTTCGAAAACACCAGGTTGTAGTCGTAATCATTGGCGATCGAAGTCAGGGTCGAACTGTCGGTGGTCAGCGCCATTGCCGCCAGACCTGGACGTTCGACCTCGAAACGGTTCAGCAGTTCCGCAGAAAAATGCTGGGCATCAGCGGCCGAGCCGCCGTTGCCGCAGGCAAGGATTTTTCCGTCGGCCTGAAGGCATCGCACCATCGACTGCACGCCGGCGGCGATGGGGGCGGCAAGCGCATCCATGCTTTGCAGCTTGAGATGTGCGCTCTCGGAGAAGTTTTCGCTGATTCGGCTGATGAGATCCATAGTGGCGGTATTGTACCTGTAAAGAGTGAATCGACCAGTCAGGCTTCAAAGGCGTTACGCAGCCATTCAAGCTGTGGCGGGTCGCCGGTGATCAGCACGGCGTCGAAACGGCAGGCCGGCTCGGATGAAAGTGTCGCCAAATAGTGACGCGCGGCTTTCAGCAGCTTGTCCTGTTTTGCGGTCGTAATGCTGGCCGCGGCGCCGCCATAGGCGCCGCTGGTGCGGCTGCGTACTTCAACGAAGACCACCGTTTCGCCGTCCCTTGCGATCAGGTCGATTTCGCCGTAACGGCAGCGGTAGTTGCGAGCGGTGATGGCGAGCCCCTGCTTCTGCAGGAATACAGCGGCGAGCGCTTCGCCCTGTTCACCGCGCGGATTCACGGGTGGCGGGTTCCGCGAGACGGGCCTTGCCGTCGATGAAGCGTCCGGCGCGCAGTGTGCGGTCGATGATGCCGCCGGGTCCCAGCGTCAGTTCGCCGGTGACGCCGTCCAGTTTCAGGCTGCGTTCGCCGGCCAGCAACAGCTGGGCGATGCGCCAGGCATCGATGCCGAGCGCATACAGTCTTTCGAATTCGGCGCTGCCCGGTTCAGGGCGCGGATAACCCATCACCGCAGGATGATCCGGTTCAATCAGCCAGGGCATGTCGACAAAGCTGACATTGGCCAGATCAAAGGCAGCGAGCGGACCGCGTTCGCCGGCGTAAACGCTGGAAGTGGCATAGGCCGGGATTGCGCCGAGATAGGCGCATACGGCGCGGGCTTCGTCGTGATCGAGGGCCAGAAACACCATGTCCGCCTCCGGGCGGATCGCGGCTTTCAGGCGCGCGGGATCGGGCGCAATGCTTTCCGCCAGCACGGTGCCGCCAAGACGCGAGAATTCACCGGCAAAGGCCGACTGCATGCGTTTCTGTACCGCATTGGCGCCGGTGATGATCAGCGCCTTGCGCCGGTTTTCGCGAAAGGCCAGCTGTGCCGCCTGGCGGGCTTCGCTTTCAACCTGCAGGCTGAGCATGAACAGGTTTTCCGGCGCGCGACCGGTCTTGTCGGGAATGTTGAGGGCCAGAGTCGGCACCGGAACCGGTTCGCCGAAAGCCAGTGCGGTTACGGCATCCCGTGTCAGCGGACCGACGATGATCCGGGCGCCGGCGCTGATGGCGGCACGATAGTTTTTCAGCGCATCGGCGACATCCTCGTTTACCGGATATTCGAGTACCGGCAATACCGTTTTGCCCTGTGCTTTTGCCGCAGCCAGAAAACCGTCACGCAGCGCGCCGGCATGCCGGGCGTAGACCTTGGCGCGGGTGGGCAGGAGCAGGGCGATATGCGGAGTCGATGCTGCAGCAGGTGTCGCGGCCGGTGCCGTGGCTGCGGCTTCGCTGGCCAATGCCGCGGGTGCTCCGTATAGTACGGACGCCAGTGCGACTCCTGCGAGACAGCGGGCGGCAATACGGCGCAGCAGATGGGCATTGATCATTGAAATCCGGCGACAGGAAACGGCGTGGGCACGGAAACGAAGGCAGGCACGGCGACATTATATGTAGTCGCAACCCCGATCGGAAATCTCTCCGATATCACCCTGCGCGCGCTGGAAGTGCTGAAGTCCGTCCATGTGATTGCCGCCGAAGACACGCGAATGACATCACGGCTGCTGGAACGCCACGGCATCGCGGGCAAACTGATGGCTGTTCATGAACACAATGAACGTGCGTCCGCCGAACGTATTGCCGGCCTGCTTGCCGAAGGCCAGTCGGTGGCCTTGGTCAGCGACGCGGGTACACCCGCCATTTCGGATCCCGGCGCGAAGGTTGTTGCCGCAGTGCGTGATGCGGGTTATACGGTGGTGCCGGTGCCGGGGCCCAGCGCAGTGGTTGCCGCGCTGTCGGCCGCTGGATTTGAAAACAGCCGATTTCTGTTCTGCGGATTTTTGCCGGCCCGTGCGGGCGAGCGTCGCGGGGTGCTGGCTGATCTCGCCGGCGAACCGGCGACGCTGGTGTTTTACGAAGCGCCGCATCGCGTGGTCGAGTGCGTGACGGACCTCTGCGCTGCGCTGGGGGGTGATCGCGCTATCGTTTTCGCGCGGGAATTGACCAAAATCCATGAAACCATCCATCGCTGCCGGCTGGATGAGGCGGTGGCCTGGCTGGAAGCCGATGACAACCGTCAGCGCGGAGAATTCGTGCTGCTGGTGGCGGGTGCGCCCGAGACCGGCGACGACGATACGGCCGATTTCGATGGCACGCTGAAGATCCTGCTCGACGAGCTGCCGCTGAAGCAGGCGGTGGCGCTGGCGGTAAAACTCACCGGCGGCAGCCGCAATGTGCTTTATGAACGCGCACTGGCGCTCAAGGGCGGCGAGTGACCAACGATATTCCGGCGTCTGCGAATTTACGGCAGCGCGCGCAGCGTTTACCATCGGGCTGACATTCACCCGACGACTCCGATGACTACACTCACCATTACCCGCCCTGACGACTGGCATCTGCATCTGCGCGACGGCGCCGCGATGCGCGATGTGCTGCCGCATACCGCTGCGCGCTTCGGCCGCGCGATTGTCATGCCTAATCTGAAACCGCCGGTGACCACGACTGATCTGGCGCAGGCTTATCGCGAGCGCATTGTTGCCTCGCTGCCGCCCGGCAGCCGTTTCGAGCCGCTGATGACCCTGTATCTGACCGATAACACACGGCCCGATGAAATCGTCAAGGCGAAGCAGAGCAGCGTGGTGCATGCGGTGAAGTATTACCCCGCAGGCGCCACCACCAATTCGGATTCCGGCGTGACCGCGATCGAGAAATGTTTCCCGGTGCTGGAGGCGATGGCCAAGGCGGGCATGCCGCTGCTGGTACACGGCGAAGTCACGGATGCGTCAGTTGATATCTATGACCGCGAACGCGTGTTCATCGATCGCACGCTGGCGCCGCTGGTCGAACGTATTCCCGGTCTGAAGGTGGTGATGGAGCACATCACCACGCGTGAAGCGGCGCAGTTCGTAATCTCGGCACCGCCGCGGATTGCCGCGACGATCACCGCGCATCACCTGCTGATGAGCCGCAATGCCATGTTCGCCGGCGGTGTGCGACCGCATCTCTACTGTCTGCCGATCCTCAAGCGCGAGCTTCACCGAGAAGCACTGATGGCCGCGGCGGTCAGCGGCAATCCGAAGTTTTTCCTCGGCACTGACAGTGCGCCGCATGCCCGGCACACCAAGGAAAACGATTGCGGCTGCGCCGGCATGTACACCGCACACGCCGGGATCGAGCTTTATGCCGAGGCGTTTGCCGCGGCGAATGCGCTGGACCGACTGGAAGGTTTTGCCAGTTTTTTCGGTGCTGATTATTACGGCCTGCCGCGTAACGCTGAAAAAATCACGCTGGTGAATGAGAGCTGGAACGTGCCTGCCAGCGTGCCTTTCGGTCCCGACATGCTGGTGCCGCTGCGTGCCGGTGCGACAGTCAGTTGGAAGATCGCCGGCGCTTGAAGCCGCACCTAACGCATCGCCGCCGTTCAGGCGCGGGCGCCATGCCGGGGTCTGATCCGGTGCATTACCGCAGTGTTGATTTTCCACGTGGCGATCTTTGGGTATTTACTTACGGATCGCTGATGTGGGACCCCGGCTTCGCACATATCGCCGCCGAGCCGGGACTGCTGCGCGGATATCACCGCACGTTCTGCATTTATTCCAGCCGCTACCGCGGCACCGCTACCAAGCCGGGATTGGTACTGGGGCTGGATCCCGGCGGCGCCTGCAAGGGTATCGTCTACCGGATTGCTGCCGCGGACAAAACGGTTGCGCTGGAGGCCTTATGGCAGCGTGAGATGCGCCGCGGCGTGTATCTGCCGAGGTTGCTGCCGGTGTCGACCCCGGGCGGACAGCGCAATGCACTGGCTTTCGTGGCAAACCGCGCACATTCCGGTTACGCGGGACGCATGGTCATCGACGATGCCGCGCGCATCATCGCGACGTGCTGCGGAGAGCGCGGGCCGAATGTGGATTACCTCGTGAATACGCTGCGTCATCTCGATGCTTTGGGCGTACATGATCAACATCTGCATCAGTTGCTGGCGAGGGTGCGCGACTGCGGCAAAGGCGCGGCTTGAGTGGCGGTTTTGCAGAGGGATGAACTGGCTGCGTGTTACCATCGAAGGTGAAGCTGGCCAGGCAGCCGCTGTGTGCGGAACAAACCGTGAGGGGCAACCCTGACGTGCCGTGCATAGAGGAAAGTCCGGGCTCCACAGGGTAGGGTGACGGGTAACGCCCGTCCGCCGTGAGGCGAGGAATAGGGCCACAGAGACGAGTCCGCAAGCCGCAAGGTTTGCGGGGTGAAACGCGGTAACCTCCACCCGGAGCAACACCGAATAGGCAAGCGTTGACGCGTCCCGCCGAGCTTGCGGGTAGGTGGCTAGAGCCGTGCAGCAATGTGCGGCCCAGAGGAATGGCTGTCCACGACAGAACCCGGCTTAACGGCCAGCTTCACTTTTCCTGCGTATTTTTCGGCGGTGTCGGGGTCTGGCAACGGCCAATGCGCCTAATCGCCTGATTTTTAAG
>JBILYA010000166.1:0-5289 GCA_044378065.1 Burkholderiales bacterium
GGCGAACCCGCGCTTTCTTCTTCAAGAATGATCTGCAACAGAATGCTGCGTGTCAGGTCTTCCTTGGTCTTGGCATCTTCAACCTTGAACTCGATATTTTCCAGAACCAGTTTTTTGACGTCAGCCAATGTGATGTAGCTGCTGGTCTCGGTGTCATAGAGACGGCGGTTCGGATATTTCTTGATGGTGCGGGCCTGTGCGCTCATGGGTTGCCTCAAGAAGATGGTCCGGCATTATCGCACAAGGCAATGTTGCGTTGCAACCAAAGTGCAATAAAAAACTAAATTAAATCAATGGGTTATGATGGGCTATCGTGCTGCGCTTTGCGCCTTGCCGTACCTTGATGCTTATCAAGCTTTCGCAAATGTCCCGGTGGGATACTGAATCGTAGTTAATGCCGAATTCGGCCAACACGACGGAGGCGATCATGTCCAAAGGACCCGAGAAGCTGAATGAACTGAACCAGAAAGCCACCGAGGCAGCGCTGAAACTCACGCAGTTGTCGATGGAGCAGGGCGAGCGGCTGATGAAGCTTCAACTGGAAGCGATGCGCGGCATGCTCGACGACAGCATGAAGGGGGCGAAGTCGCTGATGGAGGCACGCGATCCGCAGCAATGGAGCGCGCTGCAGCAGAAGAATATGCAGGGCATGCTGGCGCGGATGACCGATTACTCGCGCAGCGTGCAGGATCTCGCCGGAAAGACCCAGAAGGAAATCGGCGAACTCGTCGAATCCCGTGCCAGTGCGATGAATGCGCAGTTTCAGTCGATGGTCGATGAGATGGCCAAGTCAGCGCCGCCGGGATCGGAATCTGCGGTGGCTGCGATGAAGCAGACACTGGCTGCGGCGAATTCGCTGGCAGACACCATGACCAAAACTGCGAAGCAGTTTGCCAAATCCGCGGAATCGGCCATCAAGGTCGCGGCCGATGCCGCCGCGAAGGGTGGCAAGGGCGGCTAAGCCGCCTGACCGAACCTCCTACCTTTAGCGCCCCAATGCTCTAAAGGACTTAGCCCGCCGGGTTTACCGACGGGCTTTTTTTCGTCCGGAAAAGACCGGACGGGCTTACTGCATGTGCTGGCCGCCGTTGATGGCGATGTTGGCGCCGGTGACGAAGGCTGCTTCTTCCGAGCACAGATAGGCGACCAGACCGGCGACTTCTTCCGGCTTGCCGAGGCGGCCGACCGGAATCTGCGGAATGATCTTGGAGTCGAGTACTTCCTTCGGGATCGCCATCACCATCTTGGTGCCGATGTAGCCGGGCGAGATGGTGTTCACGGTGACGCCTTTTTTCGCGTATTCCAGCGCGGCGGCCTTGGTGAAGCCGTGCATGCCGGCCTTGGCGGCGGAATAGTTGGTCTGGCCGAATGCGCCTTTCTGGCCGTTGACCGAAGACACGTTGATGATGCGGCCCCAGCCGCGCTCGGCCATCGCGTCGATGACCGGTTTGGTCATGTTGAACACGCTGTCGAGATTGGTGTTGATCACCGCATGCCAGGCCTCCAGATCCATTTTGCGGAAGGTGGTGTCTCGGGTGATGCCGGCATTGTTGACCAGCACGTCGACCGGGCCGACGTCCTTGGCGATCTGTGCGATGGCCTGCTGGCAGGATTCGAAATTGGTGACGTCGACCGGCTCGGCACGGAATTCATAACCCTGCTTTTTCATTTCCGCGAGCCATTCATTGTGTTTGGTGTTGCCCGGGGAATAGGTGGCGACCACCTTGTAGCCCATTTTGCCCAGCTTCATGCAGATGGCTTCACCCAGACCGCCCATACCACCGGTAACCACAGCGACGCGTGACATATTGAAATCTCCTCCGATTGACGACGTTTAATAATTTAACAGCAATTGAACACGGCGGGGCCCGCGGCCATCAGCCGCATTTGCCTTTGACATAGCGGCCAGGTGCAGGTTCGCCCGCGGGGAATTCCGTGCTGCCCAAATTGGTACGTGCGGGAAGCTGAGGTCCTGACTGCGGGGCGAGCCAGTCGGTCCAGTGCGGCCACCAACTGCCGGGTTGCGAGCTTGCAGCTTCCAGCCAGGGTTCGGCTTGGGTGCCGGTATCCGCGTTGAGCCAGTAATTGCGCTTTTGGCGTTCCGGTGGATTGATGACCCCGGCGATATGCCCGCTGGCCGCCAGCACGAACTGCGTATCGCCGCCGAGCAGGCTGTTGGTGGCGTAAGCGGTGCGCCAGGGAACGATGTGATCTTCCCGCGCGGCCAGCACATAGGCCGGCATGTCGATGCAGCTCAGGTCGACCGGCACGGCACACATGGTCAGTTTGCCGGGACTGCGCAGATTGTTTTCAAGATAGGTGTTACGCACGTAATAGGCGTACATAGTGCCGGGCAGATTGGTGCTGTCGCCGTTCCAGTAGAGCAGGTCGAAGGGGGGCGGTGTATTGCCCTTGAGATAGTTGTTGACCACATAAGGCCAGATCAGGTCGTTGGCACGCAAACTGGCGAAGGTCAGTGCCAGTTCGCGGCCTCGCAGCACGCCGCCTTCGGCGAATTCCGCTTCGCGGGTTTTGACATAGGCGTCGTCGACAAATACCGACAGTTCGCCGGTGTCGCTGAAGTCGAGCATGGTGGTCAGAAAGGTGACGCTGGCAACGGGGTCTTCACCACGTGCGCGCAGCACCGCCAGCGCGCAGGCGAGCAGCGTGCCGCCGACGCAGAAACCCAGCGCATTGACCTGCTTGACGCCGCAAATCTGCTGGGCCACTGCGAGGGCGCGCATCACGCCGTGTTGCAGATAGTCATCCCAGGTCGCTTTGCCCATTTCGGGCGGCATATTGCGCCAGGACACCATGAAAACCGTATGTCCCTGCGCCAGTGCATGGCGCACAAAGGAATTGTCGGGTTGCAGATCAAGGATGTAATACTTGTTGATGCAGGGCGGCACGATGACCAGCGGCCGTTCGTGAACGGTCTCGGTCAGCGGGCGGTACTGGATCAGCTGGATGAATTCATTTTCGAAAACCACCGCGCCGGGCGTGATCGCGAGATTGCGTCCGACTTCGAAGGCGGACTCGTCGGTCATCGTCACAAGGCCCTTGTCGATGTCGGTGGCGAGGTTTTTCAGTCCTCGATTGATGCTTTCGCCTTCTGTTGCCGCAGCCAGCTTGATGGCTTCGGGATTAGACCAGGGGAAGTTCGCCGGTGACAGCGCGTCGATCAGTTGCCGCGTATAAAACGTGAGTTTGTTGCGCGCTGCCGGTTCCAGCGGCGCGGCAGCGGTCATTTCTTCCAGCCATCGCGCCGACAGCAGATAGGAGTGCGCCAGGTAATTGAAATACGGTTCCTGCCATTCCGGCGCCTTGAAACGCCGGTCTTGCGGCGGGGCGGGTTTTTCGGCTTCGGGTTTGACGCCGGCGCAGGCCTGCCAGAGTTCCAGCTGTTCGCGGTAGTAACGGTTGTTCAGTTCCAGCCAGCGTCCGTTGTCCGCTGCAAAGCCGGCGGTGAACAGTTTCATCATTTCCGCGGGGTCGGGCAGCGCCTGCTGTGAACCCAGTTTTGCGGCGGCATCACCGAGCAACATGCGGCTCAGTTCGGCATAGGCTTCCGCGGGGTTTTTTTGCGTGGTCTTGGTCATGTTCGGCGCGGCAGCCTACGGGGTTTGGATGACAGGCCGATGGCAGGACGGGCCTGCAACAACAATATCACAGGCTTTGCGCCGGTAATGTGATCAGTGACCGTGCGCCCAGGAACCGATGATCCAGATCGTTGCGATGCCAAGGCCGATCAGCACCACCTGCTGCGCAGTGGCGGCCAGCTCGGGGCGGCGGTGCAGGCCGGGGATCAGGTCGGCGACGGCGACATAAAGCATGCTGGCTGCGGCCAGTGCCAGCAGCGGGGTCACCAGTGCTTGGGCAACCTGCAGCGTGAAATAGGCGAGCACGCCGCCGACGACCATCGCTGCACTGGCGAGCATGTTCAGCAGCATGGCCGAGCGTTTGCTGTAGCCGGAATGCAGCAGGATCAGAAAGTCGCCGACTTCCTGGGGTACTTCATGGGCAATGATTGCGATCGAAGTGACGATGCCCAGCTGGATGTCGGCCATGAATGCGGCGGCGATCAGCACGCCGTCGACAAAATTGTGGAAGGTGTCGCCGATCAGAATCATCAGGCCGCTGCGGCCGTGATCGCCATGCGCATTATGGCTGTGACTTTTTTGCGAGGGCGCATGCGGGTCATGAACCTCACATTCCTCGACATGGCAGTGACGCCACAACACCAGTTTTTCCAGGACAAAGAATCCGAGGATGCCGAACAGCACAGTAGCTGCGGTAGCTTCGATGCTGTCGCTTTGATAGAAGGCATGCGGCAGCACCTCAATGAAGGCTGCGCCCAGCAGCGCACCCACCGCGTAGCTCACCAGCAGCGGCACCTGCGCCGGCTTGGCCTTGATCGCAAACAGCGCTGCGACGGCCGCGGACAGGATGCCACCGGCGAAGGTGGCGACGATGATCCACGAAAGGGTGTTCACGTTGGGCGGTTTCTGATGGGGCGCCAGTCGCGCCGGTCGGGCAAAAGAGGCCGGATTATACGGTATAGGGCTATACGACCTGTGTTTCCCGCCAGATCAGTGCTGTCATGCGGCCGGTGGCGCCGTCGCGGCGATAGGAATAAAAGCGTTGTGCATCGGTATGGGTGCACAAGTCACCGCCGTAAATTCGATTCACCCCGGCCCGGCGCAAGGCGTCTCGCGCGAGCGCCGGCAGGTCGCAAAGCCATTTCCCGGGTTTGTGGGCGCGAAAGGCGGGGCGGCGTTCGGGCGCGGCCGCGCAGAATGCTTCCAGCACGTCATCACCGACTTCGAAAGCCTGGGGTCCGATGCCGGGGCCGATCCAGGCCAGAAGATCGGCGGGGGCTGCGGGCATGCGTGCGATGGTATTGGCGATCACCCCGCCGGCAAGTCCGCGCCAGCCGGCGTGTGCAGCGCCGACGCAACTCCCTGCGGTATCGGTCATCAGGATCGGCAGGCAGTCGGCAACCATGATTGCGCAGACGGTGCCCGGCTGTCGCGCAACACTGGCATCGGCCGGCGGTTCATCGGTCAATTGATCGGCGTCGACGACCGTACTGCCGTGAACCTGTGTCAGCCAGCGTGGCGCTTGCGGCAGCAACTGCTGCAAGCGGGCGCGGTTTGTGGCGACCGCCCCCGGATCATCGTCGGTGCGCAGTCCCAGATTCAGGCTGGCGTAGGGGCCGGTGCTGACGCCGCCCGAGCGGGTGGTGACCAGCGCGCGGACATGGGCTGGGGCCGGCCAGTCGGGAACGAT
>JBILYA010000368.1:0-2896 GCA_044378065.1 Burkholderiales bacterium
TGGAAATAGAACTGGTTGCGACGATCCCAGCCTTTGATCGCGCCCGCGGCGAGCGACATTTCAGGAAAAGCCGCAATGCGTTTGGGATCGAAGAAGGTGATCGAGCCCAGCCCGTCGCAGCGCTGGCAGGCACCGGCCGGATTGTTGAACGAAAACAGCCGGGGTTCGAGTTCGGGCGAAGCAAAGCCGCATTGCGGGCAGGCAAGGCGTGCCGAGAATGAATGTTCCTGGCCGCTGTCCATATCCACAGCTACTGCGCGACCATCGCCATGACGCAGAGCGGTTTCAAATGATTCAGCAAGGCGCTGTCGCAGTTCTTCGCGAACCTTGACGCGGTCAACAACAACATCGATGGTGTGTTTGGTGTTCTTTTTCAGCGCCGGCAGGGCATCTATGTCGTGCACCTTGCCGTCGAGGCGTACACGCACGAAACCCTGTGCGCGCAGTTCATCGATCAGCGCCGACTGTTCACCCTTGCGGTCATTGACTACCGGGGCGAGGATCATCAGCTTGGTGTCCTCGGGCATTTGCAGCACGTGATCGACCATCTGTGCGACCGACTGTGCGGCAAGCAGTACATCATGCTCGGGACAGTGCGGTTCGCCGATGCGCGCGTAAAGCAGGCGCAGGTAATCATGAATCTCGGTGACGGTACCCACCGTCGAGCGCGGGTTGTGGCTGGAGGCTTTCTGCTCAATGGCAATCGCAGGCGACAAGCCTTCAATCATGTCGACGTCGGGCTTTTCCATCAGCTGCAGAAACTGCCGGGCGTAGGCCGACAGCGACTCGACGTAGCGGCGCTGGCCTTCCGCGTAGAGTGTGTCGAAGGCCAGTGACGATTTGCCCGAACCGGACAGTCCGGTGATCACCACCAGCCGGTTGCGTGGCAGATCAAGACTGATGTTTTTCAGGTTGTGCGTGCGTGCGCCGCGTACGCGAATCTGACCGGCGCCGGCAGGCGGCAAGGGCAGATCGGTTTGCGGTTTGGCCGGCAGGGCGACCAGTTTCGGCGGCGTTGAGCGCGCTGTCATGTCAGAGACCAAAGGTAAACCTGTTAATATACGCGCATAAGCAGTTACGCCCAACTGTTCCCCGGTTTTCTCCTCTAGATTTCCTTTTCCTCATCCCGCCCGTCCATGTCGTCGCGCAGCAAAATGACCCCGCTCGAATTGCGGGCCAGCATCGGTCTGTCCGGCATTTTCGGACTGCGGCTGCTGGGCATGTTCGTGATCCTGCCGGTATTCGCGATTTATGCGGAACACCTGCCCGGCGGCGATAACCTGACGCTGGTCGGGCTCGCCATCGGCGCCTACGGCCTGACCCAGGCGTTGCTGCAAATCCCTTTCGGCTGGTGGTCGGACCGCTACGGTCGCAAGCCGGTGGTCTATATCGGGCTGGTGATATTCGCGGTTGGCAGTTTTGTCGCCGCACTGGCGCCGAACATCTATATGGTCATCTTCGGCCGTATGCTGCAGGGCGCTGGCGCGATTTCCGCCGCGGTCATCGCGATGACTGCCGACCTGACCCGTGAAGACCAGCGTGCCAAAGCCATGGCGATGATCGGCTCGACCATCGGTGTGGCGTTTGCGCTGTCGCTGGTGGCCAGTCCCTGGCTCAACAGTCTGATCGGCGTGCCGGGCATTTTTGCATTGACCGGCGTGCTCGCCTTGGGGGCGATGCTGGTGATGTGGCGTGTCATCCCGGACGTGCCGCAGGTGCCGCCGGCGCCCGGTCGCGCGCTGAAGGATTTCTGGCATGTGCTGACCGATCCGCAGCTGGCACGGCTGAACTGGGGCATCTTCGCCCTGCACGCGGTGCTGATGGCGCTGTTCATCGTCGTGCCTTTTGCCCTGCGTGATGCCGGCCTGCCGATCGATTCGCACTGGCAGGTCTATCTGCCGGTGATGCTGGGATCGTTTGTGCTGATGATGCCTGCGGTATTGCAGGCTGGAAATCCGGTGCTGCTGCGGCGCTGGTTCATCGTGTCGATTGCCGTGTTGCTGATTGCCCATCTGGCGCTGCCTTGGCTGCAGGGGAGCATCTGGTTTTTGTCATTGTTTTTGCTGGCATTTTTTGCTCCCTTCAACGCGCTGGAAGCCATGCTGCCGACGTTGACGACACGTCTGGCGCCGGCCCATGCCAAGGGCACGGCGATCGGCCTCTACAGCACGATCCAGTTTTTCGGCACCTTCCTCGGCGCTTCTGCAGGCGGCGTGCTCTACAAGAACTGGGGGGCGGGTGCGGTGATCGGCTTCGACGTCGTGCTGCTGGCGATCTGGCTTATACTCGCCCTCGGCATGCGCGTGCCGCCGGTAAAAAACGCGTAAACGCCCCGGACGGCGGGTGCGTTACTGATACTAATTGATGCGTTCAAATCAAAAGGAAAACCGATATGGCATCCGTCAACAAAGTGATTTTGATTGGCAACCTCGGCAAGGATCCGGAAACGCGGTATCTGCCGAGCGGTGAAGCATTGACAAGTTTCAGTATCGCCACATCGGAGACCTGGAAGGATAAGACCAGCGGCGAAAAAAAAGAAGCGACTGAGTGGCACCGCATCAGCGCGTTTGGCAAGTTGGCCGAGATCTGCGGGGAGTATCTGCGTAAAGGTTCGCAGGTGTACATCGAGGGATCCTTGCGCACCCGGAAGTGGCAGGACAAAGAAGGCCAGGATCGTTATACGACCGAAGTCCGGGCGGATCAGATGCGAATGCTGGGTAGCCGGGGTGGTGGTGAAGGCGGCGGTGGAGGCGGCGGCATGCGTGAACCCGCCGCAGCACCGAGTGGTGGCAGTTCCTCGAAGGCGCCGGCGAAGAAAAGCGGCGGCAGTTTCGACGACATGGATGACGACATTCCGTTCTAAGTCGTCACGCAGGTTTGTAAAAACCGGGCTCAG
>JBILYA010000167.1:0-5284 GCA_044378065.1 Burkholderiales bacterium
AACTCGAAGATATCGTCGGCGTCTGGGTGGATGCTGCGCTTCGGCTGACTACGCGCGACCTCAAGCTCATGCAGCGCCTGGTTTCCCGCCAGAACGGCCTGCAGGAACCGGCGGTTATCCACTAAAACAGCTTTGATTCGCGGCAAGCCCTGCTCTGCTAGACTGGCTTCGCAGCGGCTGAACTTGACCCATGCCGGCCCGCAAAACCGGCACCAATGAAAGCCTGACGCATGTCCGAACTCGAACACTCGTACACGATTGAACAAACCTCCCAGCTGCTGGGCATCTCCGCGCAGAAACTGCGCCGCTGGGATGAACAGGGCATTCTCGGCGCATTGCGCACCGAAGGCGGCCACCGCCGTTATCCCAAGGAGGTTGTTGACCGGCTGGTACGCGCCAACAACGGCGGCGGATTAGCGGAAAAAACATCGCGCGAGCTGGCCAGCGTCAAACGCACCCTGGCCGAGAAGCGGCGGATCATCCAGCTGCTGATCGAAAGTGAAGGCCGCTATCGCGACCTCGTCGAGACTTCGCATGACCTGATCTGGCAAACCGATGCCGAAGGCCGCTTCACCTACCTGAATGCCGCCGCCAACGAAATTTTCGGACTGGCACCGCCCGACCTGCTCGGACGCTGCTTTTTCAGTTTTGAGACCAACGGTTCGCATGTGCCGAACCGCCGCTTCCTGTCGACACTGCGCCGTCAGGGCGAAGTGCAGAATCACGTCACCCATCTGACCACGGCCCGCGGTGAAGACCGCTGGATCGGCATCAACGCCCGCGTCACACGCGATGAAAACGGTGAGATGCTCGGCATCCGCGGGACCGCCCGCGACGTCACCGACCAGCATCTGGCGATCCGCCGCGCCGAACACGTTGCCATGCACGACGCACTGACCGACCTGCCCAACCGCAATGCGCTGCAGCGCCAGGTCGAAAGCTCGCTGCAAAGCAACCAGGTCGGCGCAATCCTCATGATCGACATGGATCACTTCAAGCGCGTCAACGCGGTGTTCGGCCACGGCGCCGGCGAGCAGCTGGTGCTCGGCCTGTCAGGCGTGCTGCGCAACGTTGCCCGCAGCCGCAACGGCGACCTTTACCGCATCGGCGAAGACCAGTTCATGCTGCATATTGCGGATTCACTGCGCGAGGATGCGCAGGCCACCGCCGCCGTGCTGCTCGATGCCGTACAGAACTACCGGCTGGAAATGGCGCGCAACCGCGTCGTGTCCAATATCACCGCGTCCATCGGCATCGCGATGTACCCCTTCCATGGCGGGGACTGGCCGGCGCTGCTGGCAGCGGCCGATGCCGCCACCCACCAAGCCAAGGACGAAGGCCGCAACCGCGTGGTGCTGTTCAATCCGGCTTCTGACGCCCTGCGCGCCAACCACAAGCGCACGCACTGGTCGCGACTGATCACTGAAGCCATCGAACAGGACGAAATCGCGCTGTACTCACAGTCGGCGGTGAACATCAAGACCGGCGCCCCCATCCACCACGAGATCTTCCTGCGAATCCGTGATGAAAACGGCGCCTGGGCGGATCCGCAGCAGTTCATGGGTACCGCGGAATCGCTGGGCTTCGCACCGGCACTGGACCAGCGGGTCATCGCCCGCGTGCTGACCCATATCCACGAGCAGGGCAAGAACTCGAAGCTGCGTTATGCAGTGAATGTATCGGCAACATCAATTGCCGATGACAACTGGGTGCACGAACTGGCGGAAATCATCCGTACCTCGGATGTCCCCGGCAACCGCATGATTTTCGAAATCAGCGAAAAAGTGGCGATGGAAAACATCGACGCCACCGCTTCGTTCATCGACCAGATGCGTGCGCTCGGCGCGCGTGCCGCGCTCGATGACTTCGGCACCGGCTTCAGTTCCTTTTATTACCTGAAGCGCTTCAACGTCGATTACCTGAAAATCAGCGGCGCCTTCACCCAGGACCTGAGCGACAACGAGGAAAGCCGGGTGTTCGTCAAAGCCGTCAACGGCCTTGCACGTGACCTCAAGCGTCAGGTGATCGCCAAGGGCGTCGAAACGGAACTGATGCTGAATCTGCTGAAGGATGCGGGCGCCCTGTACGCACAGGGACATTATTTCCAGCCCGCCACACCGCTGGTATCGGCAATTCCGGCCCCCGACCGCAAAACCTCGCTCGGATGATCTGCCGGCGGCACCGCAAGGCGCCGCTGCGCATCAGGGCTGGCTTTACTTGCGACTCACCACTCGCCCTTTGCGATTTTCTCGGCCCACAGCAGGCCAAGCGCGGTTTTTGAATCGCTGATCCGTCCATCGGCCACCCAGCCCAGCGCCTCGCGCAACGGGACGGTCATGACCTCCAGAAACTCCCCCTCATCGAGCCGGTCGCCGACATGGTGCAGTTCGGTGGCCAGAAACAGCTCGACCCGTTCATCGGCATAACCGATGCAAGGATACAGCGTGGTCAGATGCCGCCACTGACCTGCGGAATAACCGCACTCCTCCTGCAGTTCACGTTTTGCAGTGGCCAGCGGCTCTTCGCCTTTATCGATCTTGCCCGCGGGCAGTTCAATGAAATGCTGTCCGACGGGGTAACGGAACTGCCGCTCCATCAGCACTGAATGGGGATCGGGCTGGGCGATAACGATGACGGCGCCGGGGTGTTTGATGTATTCGCGTGTAGCGGTGCCGCCGTCAGGCAGGCGCACGGTGTCGCGGTGCACACGCAGAAGCTGACCTTCGAACACCGGCTCCGAAGACAGCTTTGTTTCAGTGAAATCTGCGGGATCGCGCGGCTTCATGCCGACAGCGCTCAGAGCCCCGGCCTGCGCCAGAGAAAGCGATAGACAAAGCCGGGATAGGCAAACACCAGGAACAGGCAGACAGTCACCGCGTAGAACTCCCAGCGCTGGGTATGGACCTGGCCGGCCCGGCCTTCCATCAGCCAGGCTGCGGTGCCGACCACGCAATACAGCAGAGCGAGTTCCAGCAGGCGCCAGCCCCCTGCTTTGCGACCGCCCGGGGCGGGCCGCAGCAGCAGAATGCGTTCAGACAGAAACGGCAGGTTGGCGAGAACCAGCGCCAGCAACAGCAGCGCGGCGGCGCTCCAGTTCATGATCAGATCGAGGCGCGGACGGCTTCGATGCAGAGCACCAGCAGCGGCTGCGGCGCGATGCCCAGGATCAGCACGGCGAGGCCGTTGGCAGACAGCAGCGCGCGTACGTCGCCGGCGGCAGCAATCGGCGCAGTATCCACCGGCGCATCGAAATACATCAGCTTGACGATGCGCAGGTAATAGAAGGCGCCGATCAGCGAAAACACCACGGCGACCACGGCGATCCACCACATGCCGATGCTGACCACGGCCTGCAGCACCGACAGCTTGCGGAATGCCGGCCATCGAGAACATCAGCAACAGCATCAGGAAGGCATACCAGGGATTGCGCTGGTTGAGACCCTTGTAATCATCGAGGTTCTCGGCCTCGAAACCGTTGCGTGCGAGCAGCAGGATGATGCCGAAGGAACCCAGTGTCATCAGCACGTAGACAACCACATAGAACATACCGGCGCCGTAACCGTCGATGGTGCCTGACAGCACACCGAGCAGCAGGAAGCCCATGTGCGAGATCGTCGAGTAGGCCAGCATGCGTTTCAGATTGGTCTGCATGATCGCCGTCAGGTTGCCGATGACCAGCGACAGGATCGCCATCACCGCCAGCATGTGACGCCATTCATCAACCAGCATCTCCGCACCCAGCCCCTGTGCCAGCAGACGCATCACCATGGCGAAAGCGGCGAACTTGGGCGCGGAACCGATGAACAGGGTTACCGCCGTCGGCGCGCCCTGATAAACGTCAGGCACCCACATGTGGAAGGGCACGGCGCCGAGCTTGAAACCGAGACCGGCGACGATGAACACCAGGCCGAAGACCAGCACCAGCTGGGCCTGCACGCCTTCGGTCGACAACTGCGCGAGCTCGGTGATTTCCAGTGTGCCGGTGGCGCCGTAGAGCATCGACATGCCGTACAGCAGCACGCCGGAGGCCAGCGCGCCGAGCACAAAATATTTCATCGCCGCCTCGGTAGCACGCGCCGAATCACGCTGCAGCGCAACCATCGCATACAGCGACAGTGACAGCAGTTCGAGGCCGAGGTACAGCGTCAGCAGATGGTTGGCGGAGATCATCACCATCATGCCCAGCGTGGCGAACAGCGCCAGCGTGAAAAACTCGCCGCGGAACAGGCCGCGAGCGGCGTTGTAGGCACGGGCATAGACCAACACCATGATTACCGAGACACATGTCAGCAGTTTCAGTGCGTCGGCCATCAGGTCGTCGACGAACATGCCACTGAAGGTATAAACGGGCTCGGGATTGCCGGTGAAGAAGGTCAGCAGCGCGCAGCCGGCCAGCGTGAACTGGGTCAGTCCGTAGGTGACGATCCGGTTGTCATCACTGACAAACAGATCAACGATCAGGACCACGCAGGTCATCACGAGCAGGAACAGCTCGGGATACGCGGGCCACAGCGGCATGATGAATTCCATAGTCAGCTCTATTGCGCCGGCAGCTTGCTGAAGGACACGTGCGCCAGCAGTTCATTGACCGAAACGTGCAGCACATCGGCGAAAGGCTGCGGCCAGACGCCCATCACCAGCACGAGCACGGCGAGGACGCCCAGCACCAGGAACTCGCGGGCATTGATGTCCTGCAGTTCACCGACATGGGCATTGGCCACTGCGCCGAAAATCACCCGCTTGTACATCCACAGCGTGTAGGCGGCGCCGAAAATCAGCGTGATTGCGGCGGCAAAGGCGAACCAGAAGTTGACCTGCATCGCGCCCATGATCACCAGGAATTCGCCAACGAAACCGCTCGTACCCGGCAGGCCGGCATTGGCCATCGAGAAGAACATGAACAGTGCGGCGAACACCGGCATCCGGTTGGCGACGCCGCCGTAATCGGCAATCAAACGCGAATGCATGCGGTCATACAACACGCCGACACAGAGGAACATCGCGCCGGAAATGAAACCGTGCGAAATCATCTGGATGATCGCGCCTTCCATGCCCTGCGCATTGAACAGGAAGGTACCCAGCGTGACAAAACCCATGTGCGAGATCGACGAATAGGCGATCAGCTTTTTCATGTCGGTCTGCACCAGGGCGACGAGGCCGATGTAAACCACGGCGATCAGCGACAGACCGATCACGATCGGCGCCAGCAGGTGGCTGGCATCGGGCACGATCGGCAGCGACAAGCGCAGGAAACCGTAACCGCCGAGTTTCAGCATCACCGCTG
>JBILYA010000288.1:0-3569 GCA_044378065.1 Burkholderiales bacterium
TACTTCACGATTTATTATAACGGTGCCGGCAGTGACCCAGCCTGTTCTTTGCGCCAAAAAAAGCGGCCCGCAGGCCGCTTTGTTGCAGTGCACGTTTGCAGCAGTTTCAGACGATGCGATTGCGCAGCACCATCGCCGGTTTCTCAAACGCGCATTCGACGATGTCGCCGGGTTTCAGATACAGCGCTTCGGCATCGGCCTTGCCGACGGCAACGCCACCCGGAGCGCCGGTAGCAAACATGTCGCCGGGCTGCAGATCGAGCAGGCGTGAAAAGTGCGGGATGATGTCCGGTAGTTTCCAGATCTGGTCGCCGGTGTTGACGCGCATCCGCTGCACGCCGTTGACGCTGCAGGTGACCCAGATGTCGTAGGGATCGGGGAATTCATCCATGGTGATGATGCAGGGGCCCAGCGGACCGAAAGCCGGTGCATTTTTCGAGGTCCAGAAGCGCGATCCGGATGCGACCTCCCGTTTCTGCGTGTCGCGGCAGGTCAGGTCATTGAGGATGGTGATGCCGGCGATGTAGCTGACGGCATCTTCGGCCTTGGCGCCGTAGGCGCGTTTGCCGAGTACGAACACCAGTTCGGGTTCGTAATCCAGACGGCTAACCGTGGCCGGACGGGGAACGTCGGCGCCGTGGCCGGTAAGGCAGGAGTTCAGTTTGACGAAGCCGGTGGGTTCGCCGGGCATTTCCTTGATCAGGTCGTTGCGTTTCAGTTCTTCAAGGTGGGTGCGGTAGTTCTTGCCGACACACAGGAATTTGTCGGCATCCGGAACCGGCGGCAGATAGTGAACGTCGGCATCGGGGGCCAGCGTTTTTTTGTCCAGCTTCGCGGCATTGTTGCCGGCATGTTCGAGAACCGCGCGGGCGCGCGCAAGGCCGGCATCGCCCAGCGCCAGAAGTCCTTTCATGGACGCCGGGATGACGGATTTGCCGTCGCCCATAGCGCGCTCGCCGGCGACGAGGTCAAGCATGCTGCCGTTGATCTGTGCGCCGATGCGAACGGTTTGCGGATCGGAGTGAAGGGTATAGGTTGACAGTCGCATTGCATCATCCTCAGGTAAAAAAACGGCGCGGAATCCGCGCCGTTCGGGGCCAGCCCGCGGTCGAAACCGTTATTTTACGATGTTGGCCGCATCCGCTTCCACTGCCCGGGGCTAAGCGCTGCGGTGAGATTAACTGCGGGCTTGCAGTGTCATGATTTGGACAGGTGGTCGAATATCAGGGGGCGGGCGACCTCGCGTGTGAAATCCATGAAGCCCTGGGCCAGTACTGGCAACTGCTTGCCGACGGGATAGGCGAATACCCAGCTTTTTTCCACAGGGAAACCTTCCACATCCAGCACGGCAAGCTGCTCATGGGTCACGTCCAGTCCCAGAGTGTAGCGGGACATGATTGAAACCCCGAGGCCGGCGATGATGGCTTGCTTGATCGCTTCGTTCGTCGACAGTTCCATCCGGACCTTGGGTTCAAGATCATGTGCGGCGAAGATTTCGCGCGAGATCATGCGGGTTCCGGAACCCGCTTCGCGCATCAGGAACGGTTCCTCGGCAAAACGGGCAAACGGAATGTTTTTTTCCTTGGCCAAAGGGTGGTCTGCAGAGGCGTAAGGCACCATCGGATTGGGCAGTATGGTCTGTGTAACGACGTCGGAGTCTCCGGGGGGGCTTGCGAATATGTAGAGATCATCGAGATTTTGCGCCATCCGTTCCAGCAGTGTGGCTCTGTTGTGAATCTGCAGGGAAACTTCTACTCCGGGGTGCTGCTTGACGAATTCGGCGAGAACTCGCGGTGCAAAGTATTTGCCGGTGGTGCTGACCGCGAGTTGCAGGCGGCCGGTGTTCATGCCCCGGATATTGGCCAGTTGCGTTTCCAGTTCGGCCAGTGTCTCAAACAGTTTATTGGACGCGGCATGTACGGCGCGTCCAGCCTCGGTCAGGTGAACGCGTTTGCCGATCTGTTCGACCAACGGCAGTCCCACGGTTTCCGACAGTTTTTTCATCTGCACCGAAACGGTGGGCTGCGCCATATACAGTTCCTCGGCGGCTTTGGTGTAGCTGCCCAGGCGGGCCAAGGCTTCAAAAACGCTGATCTGGGGCAGGGTGCCGTGTTTGAGGTAGCGGCGAATCTTGTTTCTGGGCATGACAGTCCTTTCGTTCAAGCGATTATCAACCGTTCCGCATTGAAAAAACCAACGCTGAACGACCTTCACCTCGAACGGACAGGCTTTTTGGTCGAAAAAAAACCTTGCCCGTTCAGGCAAAGGTCTCGCTTGCAACTCCGGGGCCGAACGTCAGCCGGATTGCCGGAAACCCCGGGAGCCGCAATGGGATCCGAATTGACGAGGTGACCGCAGCAGCTTGCGCCGCCTAAGCTACTCCCCTTTGGAGGGGCCGCGCGTCACCGCGCGAACGCTGCGGATTACAACACATGATCAAAACCATGACAAGTTGCAGCGGGATACGCAGCTAAATCACAGAAAACGTAATGACTGCCCTTGCTTTTCTTCATTTTACTTTGCAGGCGGGTTTTTTTGATAATCCGCGGGCACGCTGAAGATGGCGTGTGACGGTTGTTTCCGGATAAGGCCCGGAAACTGAAATAAGCCGACAAAGGGGAGCCAGGGGAGTAGCTTCTGCGGCATCGCAAAGGTGCCGCTTGTGGTGTTGTCGTCAATACGGGCTTTGCCCCGGCGACACCGGCAGTGATCCAGCTGCAAGCGAGACCAGGCGGTGCCAGACGATATTTTTTCGTCTGTTGCTGATGGTTAACTCGCATCCATTACTGGAGATGCACGCATGGAACTGCTTTCTGCTGAATTTTTCTCGGCCCTGCTCGCTATTATCGTGATTGACCTCGTGCTTGCCGGTGACAATGCGATTGTCATTGCGCTGGCTGCACGCAACCTGCCGGCTGATTTGCGTAAAAAGGCCATTATCTGGGGCACTGTTGGCGCCATTGCGGTACGTACGGCGATGACCTTGGTGGTTGTCTGGCTGCTCAAGGTGCCGGGGCTGATGCTCCTCGGCGGTGCTCTGTTGGTGTGGATCGCCTACAAACTGTTGGCTGACAACGACGGTGATGGACATGATGTCAGTGCGGCAAACAGCTTCTGGGGAGCAATGAAAACCATCGTTGTCGCCGATGCCGTGATGGGTCTGGACAACGTGCTGGCGGTTGCCGGTGCAGCACACGGCAGTTTCATGCTGGTGGTGATTGGTCTGCTGATCAGCATCCCGATCGTGATCTGGGGCAGCCAGATCATCCTGAAATACGTGGAGCGTTACCCCGGCATCATTTATATCGGTGGTGCCGTGCTGGCATGGACTGCAGTGAAGATGATCATCAGCGAACCGCTGGTGAAGGATTACTTTGACACATACCCGGCGCTTGCGGGTCTTGCTTATATCGCCATCATTGGTGGTGTGCTCGGCGGCGGGTTTTGGGTCAACCACGTGCCGGCCCGCGCCCGCGTGGCCGGGCATGTGGTCGAGCACGGTGTGGCCGCGCTGGCGCCTGCTGCGGCCGGTGTCACCCGCCTGCTTCTCCCGGTGGATGCTTCAGCCA
>JBILYA010000168.1:0-5270 GCA_044378065.1 Burkholderiales bacterium
CCAATGGCCCTGACACTAAAAATAATCCAGTTAAAACAATAAGATACTGGATTGGACGCATACCGTTACCGTTTTGCGTTGGGGAAGAACAATTGATCCGGACCGATCTTGTAAGCGGCGATAGCCTGCTGACCTTCCTGCGAAATCACCCAATCGACGAACGCCTGGCCGAGATCCTTTTTGACATGCGGGTGTTTGGCCGGATTGACCAGCATTACACCGTATTGATTGAACAGCTTCTGATCGCCCTCCACCACGATCACCAGATCGCCGCGGTTCTTGAACGACAGCCAGGTGCCGCGATCGGTGAAGGAATAGGCATTCATCGCCGAAGCCGTGTTCAGCGTCGGGCCCATGCCGGAGCCGGTTTCACGGTACCAGGTGCCCTTGCCGGTCATCGGATCGACACCCGAGGTTTTCCACAAACGCAGCTCAGCGGCGTGAGTACCGCTCTTGTCGCCGCGCGAGGCAAACGGCGCACCGGCAGCGGCGATTTTTTTATAGGCGTCGACGATATCCTTGCCGCCGGCGATTTTGGCCGGATCAGCTTTCGGCCCTACCAACACGAAGTCGTTGTACATGACCTCGAATCGCTGCACGCCGAAACCGTCCGCGACAAATTTCTCTTCTGCAACCTTATCATGCACAAACACCACATCGGCATCCCCGCGTCGGCCCATATCCAGAGCCTGGCCGGTGCCCAGCGCAACAACACGTACCTGGGTGCCGGTCTTTTTTTCGTAGATCGGCAGCAGATGTTTGAACAAGCCCGACTGTTCGGTCGAGGTTGTCGACGCCACGGTAATGAAATTCTGCTGCGCAACCGCCTGCCCCTGTAAAAAGCCCAACAGGGTGAATGCAGCAATCGCTGCAGCGATGATGTTCCTCCGGCTTAATGCCATGGTAGTTCTCCTTTGATGAATGCTGTCGCTTCGGATGAAGCGGGTTCCTTGAAAAAACGGTCAATGGGCGTGTGTTCCATCAATCGGCCGTTGCTGATGAAAATTACTTCGTCGCCCAGGCGGCGCGCCTGGCCGAGGTTGTGCGTGGTCATGATGATTTTGGTCCCCGACGCATGGATGGCCTGGATGATGCGTTCGATGTCCTGCGTCGAAGCAGGATCGAGATTGGCCGTGGGCTCATCGAGAAACAGCACATCGGGCCCCAGCGCCCAGGCCCGCGCCAGCGCGAGACGCTGCTGCTCGCCGCCGGACAATACACGTGCCGCCCGACCGGCCTGATGCTCCAGACCGACTACTTCCAGCACATCCATCGCGCGCAAAGTGCTTTCACGGCGCGACTTTCCGGCAAGGCGTAAACCGTAAACGACATTGGCCAGTGCCGAACGGCGCAACATGACCGGACGCTGAAACACCATGGCCTGACGGCGACGCACATCGCCATTTCGCGCGCCGTGCCAGACAATGCTGCCGGCTGTCGGTTCCAGCAGACCGTGACACAAGCGCATCAGCACGCTTTTGCCCGCGCCGTTGGGGCCGAGAATGATCGTGCGCGGCCCCGCTTCGATTTTGGCGGAAATGCCGTTGATGATCGGCGTGCCGTTGACGCTGAAGGTCAACTGATTGAGTTCGAGAGGCAGCATCTCAGCCATACCTCCGCTGCGCCACTTCACGGATCAACGCTGCCAGCGCATTGAGCAGGATCACCAGGGTAATCAGTACAATGCCCAGTCCCAAGGCGAGCGGCAGGTCGCCTTTGCTGGTTTCCAGCGCAATGGTCGTGGTCATGACCCGCGTCACGCCATCGATATTGCCACCGACGATCATCACCGCGCCCACCTCCGCCGCCGCACGACCGAAGCCCGCCAGCAGGATGGTCAGCAGGGAAAACCGCGTATCCCAGATCAGGGTCATCGCCGCACGCAGCCGCCGTGCGCCCAGTGAACGCAGCTGTTCGGAATATTCACGCCAGGCGTCTTCGATGGTTTGCCGGGAAAGTGCGGCGATGATCGGCACGATCAGTACGGTCTGGGCAATGATCATGGCCTGCGGGGTAAACAGGATACCCAGACTGCCCAAAGGTCCTGCCCGCGACAGCAGCAGATAAATCAGCAAGCCCACCACCACGGGAGGCAGCCCCATCAAGGCATTCAGCAGCACGATTAACACCTGCCGCCCCGGAAAACGTTCGACCGCGATTGCTGCACCCAGCGGCAAACCGATCAGCGTCGCCAGCAGTGCTGCGCTCAGACTGACTTGCAGGCTGAGCATGACAATGCCGGCCAGACCGGAATCAAATCCGATAACCAGCGCCCATGCAGCCCCGAATGCCTCGCCAAGACCAGTCATGCAATTCTTAACCTAATAGGAAGGTGGGCCATGATGGTAGATAATGGGCGAATCCTTAATATGTAATATCTTGCAAGTATGAAAATCACCGCACAAATCCGCTGGACCCTGGATTCAGTGGAAATTGAACCCCGGCTGGTCACTTTGCTGGAATCCATCGCCCGGAACGGCAATCTGCAGGCCGCCGCCAAAAGCGCAGGCCTCTCCTATCGCCACGCCTGGGGGCTTCTGGAGGCGGCAGGCACCGAGTTGGGTGACCAGCTGGTCAACCGCCAGCAGGGTCGCGGCACCCAGCTGGCGCCCCTGGGTACCAAGCTGTTGGAGGGCATGGTGGACGTCAACGGTTCATTGGCCGCCGGACTGCGCGAGGGCGAAGCCCGTATGGCTGCCCATCTCGCGCAGGCCCCGGCGTCCGCCACCAATCCCGCCCAAGCTACCCTGTTCGCCAGCCATGATCTGGCGCTGGCGCAAATGCGCGAGATTTTCGCCAAAAGATCCGATTTGAAACTGTCTTTGCAGTTTCACGGCAGCCTCGACTGTCTGGCAGCCATGCGCCGCAATCAATGTGAGCTGGCGGGCTTTCACCTGCCCTCCATTCCCGGCACCCGCACTCTCGCTGCCCAACTCATCCCGTTCCTGAGCCTCAAAGGCTGGCGGGCCACCCGACTGCTCGACCGCACTCAAGGCCTGATGGTCAAACCGGGTAATCCCAAAAAGTTGATGCGTCTTGCCGATCTGGCCCAGAAAGGGATCCGTTTCGTTAATCGTCAGCCCGGTTCCGGTACCCGCCTGTGCCTGGACTTCCTGCTGGCACAACAGGGGGTATCCCCGGCAAACATTCATGGTTATGCCCATGAGGAATTCACCCATGCCGCAGTAGCGGCCACAGTCGCCACTGGCATGGCTGATGTTGCCTTCGGTATTGAAGCAGCAGCCAAGGAGCAGGGACTCGATTTTGTGCCCCTGGTCAATGAACACTACTACCTGGCAGCCCGCGCAACGGTCCTGACACGCCCGGGCGTTCGAGCCCTGCTCGAGTTTCTCGACAGCCGCGAATTCCGGCGGCTGGTCAACAACCTGCCGGGTTACCGTTCCGTGGCCAAACTCGACTGGGTCAACGCCATGGACATCATCCAATAGAGCACCCTGCCCCTGATAAAATCGGGATTCTGCGAAACTGCTGCACAAGGATTCCGACATGAGCAACGCCACGCCGCCCCTGCACGAACTGTCCTGCGCGGACGACTACGATCCGAATTCCATCCCCGTGCCCAAAGCACGGGAAGTCATCGCCCGGTTTCTTTCCCCCATCACCACCATTGAACGGGTTTCGGTGCGCGCAGCACTTGGACGCGTGCTGGCCGAGGATGTCATTTCTCCGGTGGATGTGCCCTCCCATGACAACTCCGCCATGGACGGCTACGCGCTGCGCATCGACGACCTCAAGGCCGACACCAAGGTCACGCTGAAAGTCACCGGCAGTTCGTTTGCCGGTGTGCCGTTCAAGGGCCGGGTCAACGCTGGTGAAGCCGTGCGCATCATGACCGGCGGTGTGGTGCCTGAGGGTGCCGATACCATCGTCATGCAGGAACACACCGAAGCCAGGGATGGTGCCGTCACCATCGGTGGCGGTCATAAACAAGGACAGAACCTGCGCAAGGCCGGCGAAGACCTGCAGCAAGGCCAGGCCGCTCTGCGCCGTGGCCAGCCGATACGGCCGGCTGAAATCGGATTGATCGCCTCCCTCGGCATTGCCGAGGTATCGGTCTACCGCAAACTACGTGTCGCCTTTTTCTCCACCGGCGACGAACTGGTGTCTATCGGCTCGCCGCTCGGTGAAGGCCAGATCTACGACAGCAACCGTTACACCATCTACGGCATGCTGACGCGCCTCGGCTTTGATGTAATCGACATGGGTGTCGTGCGCGACGACCCGAAACTGCTCGAAGCCGCCTTCAAGGAAGCCGCATCGATTGCCGACGTGGTCATCACCAGCGGCGGCGTATCGGTCGGCGAAGCGGACTTTGTCAAAGAACTGCTCAACAAGCTGGGCGAAGTGGTGTTCTGGAAAATCGCGATGAAACCCGGACGCCCCCTCGCCTACGGCAAGATCGGCAATGCCCATTTCTTCGGCCTGCCCGGCAATCCGGTGTCGGTGATGGTGACCTTCTACCAGTTCGTGCGCGACGCCCTGCTCAAGCTCTCTGGACGCGATCCGATTGAAGCACTGCCAACTTTCAAAGTGCCCTGCACCTCGACACTGAAAAAAGCGCCGGGCCGCACCGAGTTTCAGCGAGGCATCCTGTCCCGCGACGCGACCGGTAATCTCAGTGTGCGGGTTACCGGTGAACAGGGCTCCGGCATCCTGCGTTCAATGTCAGAAGCCAACTGTTTCATCATTCTGGCCATTGAACAGGGCAACGTTACGCCGGGAACAATGGTTGATGTGCAGGTGATGGACAGCGTCATTTAATGCAATGAGTTAACGCAATAAGGTAAAGCGCCAAACCAAAACAACAAGCGGCGCATCGTCCTGATGCGTCCGAACGAAGGAGCGGGACTTGAGCACACAAAAGCCTTTGCGCTGCGGCGTGGTCGGCCTCGGCTGGGTTGCCAGCGATTTTGTCGCACCGGGCATCGTCAAAAGCCCGGGTTCGGAACTGGTGGCCTGCCTTGGCAGCACTCCGGAAAAAACCCGCGCCTTCGCCGACAAATTCAAAGTACCCCACGCGCACAAAGACCTTGCATCTCTGGTGAGTGACCCGGATGTTGATGCTGTCTATATCGCACTACCCAACGCCATGCACCATGCTGCCGTGCTGGAAACAGCCCGCGCCGGCAAACACATCCTCTGCGAAAAACCCTTCGCCATGAAAACCGCGCATGCCCGCGAAATGGTCGAAGCCTGCCGCAAGGCCGGCGTGGTCCTGCGTATTGCCCACCAGATCCGCCTCGACGCTG
>JBILYA010000169.1:0-5256 GCA_044378065.1 Burkholderiales bacterium
AAGAATCCTCGATTACTGCGTCGAGGATGTTGCGGCGGTGCGCGGCTTCCATGGTTTCGAGCAGCAGCATCGCAAGGCCCTTCATCAGCACGCTGCGGATCAGCTTCATCGCGCTGGCGTCGCCCGGATTACTGCCGACGACGGTGATGACCATGCCGTGCGGCGTCATCCGGTCACGAAATTCGGCGGCGTGAGGGCCGCTGGCGACGAAGGGCACCTTGAGACCCATGATGTCCACCGGGCCCATGATCGACGAATCGACGAACTTGGCGGCATTGCCGATCAGGGCGGCGGCCTGCTCCATGTTGTGCGCCGAGTTGCTGCTGGCGTCGACATAGAGATGGTCGGGGCGCAGGTATTTAAGGATTTTTTTCAGTGCCGGCAGGGCGGACTTGCCGGGGGTCAGCACGAGGATGACGTCGGATTTTTTGGCCAGCGTGCCGACGCTTTTGACCAGTTTGACGCCAGCGGCTTCGGCGCGCTGGTAAACGGCGTCGCCCGGCTGCGCCTTGGCACCGCTGCGGCTGTAAGCGACGATGTCATTGAAGCCGTTCTGCGAAAAATCCTTGGCCAGGCGGACGGCGGCTTCGCCGAAACCCAGCAATCCCAGTCGTATCGGTGCTGAACTCATGTCTGATGGTCTTTCCGTGAATGATGTGGTCTGCGCCGGCGCTGAGGCGGGCGGCAGCCCTGAAGTATAGCGGTGCCGGCGGGCGGCGACGGCACTGGACAATACTTAATCTAAGTCAAACCTGCCCGGAATGGCCTCGCGTAACCTGCGGCTATCATCGACCTGCGGCCTGTGGTTCGGGCTGTCACAACCGGGGGACGGACCGCGTGGAAACAATAACAATGGATGTTGCCGTTCTGGGGGCCGGAGGGGCCGGAATCCGTGCGGCGATCGCGTTGGCGGAAACGCGGCCGACACTCAAAATTGCTCTGGTTTCCAAGGTTTACCCGATGCGCAGTCATACTTGCGCGGCCGAAGGTGGCGCCGCCGGTGTGATCAAGTCTGATGACAGCATGGACCACCATTTCCACGATACGGTCGGTGGCGGCGACTGGCTGTCGGACCAGGATGCGGTGGACTATTTCATCCGGGAAGCGCCCCTTGAGCTCTTGCAACTGGAGCACTGGGGTTGTCCATGGAGTCGCGAAGCCAATGGTTCGGTGGCGGTGCGCCCTTTCGGTGGCATGAAAAAACAGCGCACCTGGTTTGCCGCCGACAAATCCGGTTTTCATATCCTGCATACGCTGTTCCAGACTTCACTGAAGTTTCCGTCGATCCAGCGCTTTGACGAGTATTACGTCACCGACCTTATCGTGGAAGACGGTCATTGCCGCGGCTTCACGGCGATCGAAATGCGCAGCGGGCAGATGAAATTTTTCCGTGCCAATGCAGTGATCATTGCCAGCGGCGGCGCCGGTCGCATGTTCCCGTTCACCACCAACGGCGCGATCAAGACCGGTGACGGCATGGCGCTGGCCTATCGTGCCGGTGTGGCGCTGAAGGATATGGAGTTTGTGCAGTACCACCCGACCGGGCTGCCGAATACCGGCACGCTGTTGACCGAAGCCTGTCGCGGAGAAGGCGGCATCCTCGTCAACAAAAACGGCCGCCGCTTTTTGCAGGACTACGGCATGGGACCGGAAACCCCGGTTGGCCAGCCGGTGTTGAAGACCATGGAACTGGGGCCGCGCGACCGCTTGAGCCAGGCGTTCTGGCATGAGCAGAAGAAGGGCAATATGGTGCCGACGCGCTGGGGCGACTGCATGATGCTCGACCTGCGCCATCTCGGTGAGAAAAAAATCGATGAACGCCTGCCGCTGGTGCGCGATATGGCGACGAGTTATCTCGGCGTCGATCCGGTGACCGATCCGGTGCCGGTGCGGCCGGTGGTGCATTACATGATGGGCGGCATCGATACTGACATCAAGGCGGCGACATCGCTGAAAGGCCTGTATGCGGCCGGTGAATGTGCTTGCGTCAGCATCAACGGCGCCAACCGTCTGGGTTCGAATTCACTGACCGAGCTGCTGGTGTTCGGGCGGCGTGCAGCATTGAGCGCGCTGGAACATCTGGACAGCGGCACGGGTGCGGCCAACGAGGCGGCGGTGACTGCGGGTGCGAATGCCGCACAGGCGCGCTTGCGCGAACTGTTCAATCGCACCGGTGGCACTGAGACTATTGCCGGCGTGCGCAAGGAAATGATGGCGACGATGGAAGAAAACGCCGGCATTTACCGCAGCGGTGAAGGCCTGGAAAAGGCCTGTGCAACGCTGTCGGCGCTGCGCAAACGTTATGCCGGCATTGAGCTGCATGACAAGACCAATGTTTACAACACCGATCTGTTGCAGGCGCTGGAGCTCGGTGCGATGCTGGATTGCGCCGAAGCGGTGACGGTCAGTGCGCTGGAGCGACGGGAATCGCGCGGCGCCCACCAGCGGCTGGATTTCACGGCGCGTGATGATCAGAAATATCTGAGACACAGCCTCGCACGGTACCGCGGCGAGCATCCGCCGGAGATCGGCTACTCCGATGTGGTGATCACGCGGTCTCCACCCGGGGTACGTGACTACTCAGGAGAAAAAAGCGCGGGAGAAAATAACGCGGGAGAGCAGAAATGAGCGAACGCATCGTCGAACTTGAGGTGCTGCGCTTCAACCCGGAAACCGACAGCGAGCCGCGCTTCCAGCGTTACAGCGTGCCGTGCATGAATGAATGGGTGGTTCTTGATGCGCTGAACCATGTAAAGGAAGCCATCGACCCGACGCTGAGCTACCGCTGGTCCTGCCATATGGCCGTCTGCGGCAGCTGCGGCATGATGATCAACGGCGAACCCAAACTGGCCTGCAAGGCTTTTCTGCGCGAATACGAGGGGGTGATCCGCGTCGAGCCGTTGGCGCATTTCCCGATCCAGCGCGATCTGGTGACGGTAATCGATGATTTCGTCACCAAGCTCAAACGCGTCAAACCCTATCTGATTCCCAAGGAAGACAAGCTGGTCGAGGCCGGGGAATTCAAGCAGTCGCCGGCTGAGTTGAAGCGTTACAAGCAATACACGCTGTGCATCAACTGCATGCTCTGTTACGCCGCCTGCCCGGAATACGGTCTGGTGCCTAAATTCATCGGTCCGGCGGCCATTTCGCTGGCGCATCGCTACAACGAGGACTCACGCGATGGCGGCCGTGAAGAGCGGCAGCAGGAAATTGCCTCCAATGAAGGCGTTTGGGAGTGCTCCTTCGTCGGTGCCTGCTCGGAAGTCTGTCCGGAGCATGTTGATCCGGCGGGAGCTCTGCAGCAGGTCAAGATCAAGAGCACGGTCGACTGGTATCAGGAGCATCTGCTGCCCGGGAGTAAAAAATGAGTGCCCACGGCAAACCCTATGTGCGTGAAGTGTCCCGCTACGGCTGGTTTTTCCGCAAGCCGCGTTACCTGCGTTACATGGCGCGCGAGGTCACCTGCGTATTCATCGGCCTGCATGCGCTGATCCTGATCGTGGCGCTAATGCGCCTGTCCGAGGGGCGGGAGGCTTGGGAGGCGTATCTGGCCAACCTGGGTTCACCGGCCGGCGTGGCGCTGCAATTGCTGATCCTGGCTTTTGCGGTTTATCACTCGACGTCCTGGTTCAACGTCACGCCGAAGGCGATGCCGGTGCAGATCGGCGAGAATTTCCTGCCCGGCGCGGTGATTGTCGGTGCGCATTACGCCGGATGGCTGGTGGCGTCAGTCGCGCTGCTGTTTCTCGCGGGAGTGTTCTGATATGGCCAAATCCAACAAGCCGATTGTCTGGGGGTTGTTCGCTGCAGGCGGTACGGTGACGGCATTCCTGACGCCGGCGCTGCTGCTGCTGACGCTGTTGCCGGCCTTCGGCGTCATGCCGGCACTGTTGTCTTATGACAATCTTCGCGGATTTGCCGGTCACTGGTTCGGCAAGCTGGTGGTCTTCGGTATACTCTTCCTGATGTTGTGGCACGCCGCGCACCGGCTGCGGGTCACGCTCCATGATTTTGGCGTTCGTGCAGATGGTCTGGTTGCTGTAGCCGTGTATCTGGCGGCGGCGACAGGTACTGTGGTCACGGGTTATTTCCTCTTAAGGATTTGAGATGACGAAAGCAGTCGCCGCCCGTCGCATCGACGGGGAAGGTGCCGCTGTGCCTGCGCCGATGATGAAAGCGCCGGTTCCGATGCCGCGTTATCTCGAGCAGACATACTGGTGGGCCTATGTGCACCCCAATGCGGTGCGCGTGTTTGAGCGGCAGTGGCTGGTCAACCTGATTCTGTGGGGCAACTACAACCGGTTGCGGGATTCGGTGTTCGGTGAATTGAATGCGCCGGTGGCCGGCAAGGTGTTGCAGGTGGCTTGTGTCTACGGTGACTTCACGGAAATGCTTGCCCGCCAGCTTGGCCCTCAGGCTACGCTGGACGTCGCAGACGTCGCGCCCGTGCAGATTGATAACCTCAAGCGCAAGATCAATGGCCATCCGCGGGTGGCGGTTCATCACCAGGATTCCGGCGATCTGGCTTTTACCGACGGCGCTTACGATTACGTCGTGCTGTTCTTCCTGCTGCACGAAATGCCGGAAGCGGTGCGTGCAAAGACCGTGGCCGAGGCGCTGCGTGTGGTCAAACCCGGCGGCAAGGTGATTTTTGTTGATTACCACCGACCGCACTGGATGAATCCCTTCCGTTACCTGATGATGCCGGTGCTCACCTGGCTGGAGCCGTTTGCGATGGATTTGTGGCGGCGTGAGATCACCACCTGGATGCCGGCTTCGGTCAATCCGGCAAAGCTCGGGAAACGCACGTTTTTCGGGGGGCTTTACCAGAAGGTCGTCATCACACGCTGATGCCGGCGGCGGGGCTCAGGCCTCGCCGATAGTTTCCAGTTCAGTGTGCACATCAAGCCAGCGCTGTTCCGCGGCGTCGATGTTTGCCGCCAGTTCCTGCTGGCGGGTCGTCAGGGTCCGCAATTTTTCCGCATCGGGATTGGCGTAAAACGCCGGATCGGCCAGCTGGTTATCAATCTGCTGTTTTTCCTGTTGCCAGCGCGCGAGATCCTTGTCGAGCTTTTCGGCTTCCTTGAGCAAAGGCCTTCTTGCGGCCAGACGGGCCTGACGGTCGGCGGCCGCAGTCTCACGGGCTTCGCGCCGCGCTGCCTTGTCCTGCGTCACGGCGGTATTGCTGTCGCTGGCTTTTGCGGCGCGGCGCGCGGCAAGCCAGGTAATGTAATCCTCGATCGCGCCGTCGAATTC
>JBILYA010000170.1:0-5254 GCA_044378065.1 Burkholderiales bacterium
CGAACACTCGATTCCGGTCCAACAAGGGGCGCTTGCACCATGAGGGCGCATGCGTTTGTCGCGGTGGAGTCCGATCAAATGACGTATTTCAGTGTATTTTTCATTCGCGGCTGCTGCTGCAGAATCGAGTCTCGTCAGGCGTAAGCCAGCCGTAAGCGCGGGCCCCTAGACTGCGCCCGGATTTTGCGGTTTGCGCAATGAAGTTCTGAGGGATGCAATCCACGGAATGTGTGATTGAAAAATCATTGTGCGGCGCACAATTTAAGAGCTAAAAAAGCTTTGTGCCCTTCAAGCCTTCGTGTAGAGTTCGCTTCCGGCGTACAAGCACAAAAATTAGTACCAAAAAAGGAACTAATCAGCAGTTGCCGCTTGGATCATCAGTCGAGCGCGGTGAGCGGCGCACCGCACCGGATGTGTAGTTTGTTCCGGTATCTGTTTTTGAAATCAGGAGGATGTTCATTTTGAAAATCAAGAATCAGGAAGACTTCTGGGCCGGCATGATGTTCGTCGGCTTCGGAGCCCTTGCCATCTGGTTGTCGACCGACTACCCGATGGGCACTGCCAGCCGCATGGGACCGGGATATTTCCCGACCTATCTCGGCGCGATCATGCTGGTTCTCGGCGCGATCGTGGCGATGATGTCTCTGAAATCCGGGAACGGTGAAAAGATTACGCCGTTTGCCTGGAAACCGATGATCATGCTCAGCTTGGGCTTTCTGCTCTTTGGCTGGGGTGTTGATCACATTGGCTTCATTCCGGCGCTGTTCGGCCTGTCGGTGATCACCGCGGCAGCCGGTCAGAAGTTCAACGTCGTCGAAGTGCTGCTGATGACTGTGGTGCTGATCGCTGGTGCTGTCGGCATTTTCATTTACGGCATCGACCTGCCGTTCCCGCTGTTCTGGTGGAGATAACATGGAAGCTGACATCATCTCGAATTTGGCGCTGGGCTTCTCGACAGCCGTTTCGCCAATCAATCTGTTTTACTGCTTCATCGGCGTACTTGTTGGCACGCTGATCGGCGTTCTTCCCGGCATCGGTCCGGTTGCTGCAGTGGCGATGCTGTTGCCGCTGACGTTCAACCTGGATGCGGTCGGCGCGATCATCATGCTGTCCGGTATTTATTACGGCACACAGTATGGTGGTTCGACAACAGCCATTCTGGTGAACCTGCCTGGCGAATCGGCCTCGGTAGTGACCTGTATGGACGGATACGCCATGGCGCGTAACGGTCGTGCAGGCCCCGCTCTGGCCATTGCGGCGATCGGTTCGTTTTTTGCCGGCACTGTCGGCACGATCCTGGTTGCTCTGCTTGGACCGCCCCTGGCTGAAATCGCGCTGAAGTTCGGTGCTCCCGAATATTTCTCGCTGATGGTCATGGCGCTGATTGCTGCTGCAGTGCTGGCGCATGGCTCGATGCTGAAAACGATTTGCATGATCGTACTCGGTCTGCTAGTCGGTATCGTCGGCACGGACGTTAACTCCGGCATGTCGCGCTTTACCTTCGGTGCTTCGGGTCTGGCAGACGGTCTGAGCTTCGTGGTTGTTGCAATGGGCCTGTTCGGTTTTGCCGAGATCCTGTGCAATCTGCAGGACAAGGCGGATACCGCCAACCGTGATATTCTGAATCAGAAAATCACCGGCCTGATGCCGACTATGACTGACATGAAGGCGGCGTTTGGCGCAATCTGCCGCGGCACTGCGATCGGCGCTTTCTTCGGTACACTGCCCGGCGGCGGCCCGACGATCAGTGCATTCTCGGCCTACGCGGTCGAGAAGAAGTTGGCGAAGGATCCCTCGCGTTTCGGCAAGGGCGCTATTGAAGGTGTTGCTGCTCCGGAATCGGCGAACAACGCCGCAGTGCAGTGCGCGTTCATCACCACGCTGACCCTGGGCATCCCCCACGGTGCAACAATGGCGCTGCTTCTTGGTGCGCTGACGATTCAGGGTATTGCTCCCGGCCCGCAGGTTATGACCCAGCGTCCCGACCTGTTCTGGGGCCTTATTGCAAGTATGTGGATCGGTAACGCGATGCTGGTGATCCTGAACCTGCCGTTGGTCGGACTGTGGATTAAGCTGCTCAAGGTGCCTTACCGTTTCCTGTATCCGGCGATCATGGTGTTCATGGCGATCGGTGTTTACAGCGTGAACAACCTGGACCTCGACATCTACATGACGATCCTGTTCGGTATCCTGGGTTACATCTTCATCAAGCTGAAGTGCGAACCCGCGCCGCTGATTCTGGCGTTCGTGCTCGGACCGCTGATGGAGGAAAACCTGCGTCGTGCGCTGCTGATTTCACGTGGTGATCCGACCGTATTCATTACGCGCCCGATCAGCGCCGCCTTCCTGGTTGCGACTGCACTGCTGCTCGCATTCATGATCGTTCCCTCGTTCCGCAAAAAGCGCGAGGAAGCGGTGGCGGATTCGGAAGCGCTGTAAACGACCGGTTATTTTACGGATCGGTGTTGCACAGTAGTCAAAGCACGCGGCATCTTGCCGCGTGCTTTTTTTTGAGGAGAAGAAAAATGCAAACCAAATATAAAATGAAAACACTTGTTGCCGGTTTGATTGCCGCTGCCGTTCTTGCGGCACCGATGACCGCAATGGCGCAAAACTATCCGACCAAGCCGATCAGGCTGATCGTGGCGTTTCCCGCTGGCGGTTCGACCGATATCATTGCGCGTCTGGTTGCGCAACGGTTGGGCGAGAAACTGGGGCAGCAGGTCATCGTCGACAATCGCGGCGGCGCCGGCGGCACCATCGGCACCGAAATCGCTGCGCGTGCGGCCCCCGATGGACATACTCTGACCATGGGCACGACGAGCACTCACGTTATTGCGCCTGCTGCTTATGCCAAGGTCAACTACGACCCGGTCAAGGATTTTTCGCCTATCACGTTGGTGGCTTCCACACCGTATCTTCTGGTCCTGCACCCGGGCGTCAAAGCCAACAATCTGAAGGAATTTGTCGCACTGGCTAAATCGCAGCCGGGCAAGATGAACTTTGCTTCGGCGGGTACCGGTTCGACCACGCAATTGGCCATGGAGATGCTGAAGGTCGCGGCTGGCATCGACATCGTGCATGTCCCTTACGGGGGTAATGGTCCTGCTGGCGCTGCAACGCTCGGCGGCCAGGTGCAGGCACTGTTTGGCAGCATGCCAGCGGTCCTGCCGCATGCTCAGGCAGGTCGACTGCGTCCGATTGCGGTCGGCACTGCGAGTCGCTCACCGGCGCTGCCGAACGTGCCGACTGTTGCGGAATCGGGCTATCCGGGCTTCGAAGTCTCGCTGTGGCTCGGATTCTTCGCGCCGAAAGGGACGCCGCAGCCGATTCTGACCCGTCTGCAGAAAGAATTGACGGACATCGCCAGCAATGCGGAGATGAAGGCGCAGTTTGAAAAGAACGGTGCCAGCGCAGTGACCAATACGCCAGCTGAAATGAACGCGTTGATGAAGACCGAGCTGGAGAAATACGGCAAGGTGGTCAAAGCTGCTGGCGTCTCGCTCAAGTAAGCTTTGTTTGCCCGGCGGCTATAGCCGCCTTGGTACGCCGCGCCCGGGCAACCGTGCGCGGCGTTTTTATTTGTCGTGCCGGTCGATATGCGACAGATAGCCGCTGACCAGAAGGATGCCGGCGCTGGCCCAGAATACCGGGGCAATGCCGAGTAGTGCACCGATCGATCCGGCAGCGAGCGGGACCGCGATATGGGTGATGTTGTTGATCGTCAACCGCAGGCCGGTAACCTCTCCGGAGCGGCCTTCCGGGGAGCGGTTATAGGTCAGATTCAGGGTCAGCGGCTGGCTGACACCGAGAGTCAGGCCAATGCCAAAAGACAATGCCAGCAGCGCCGGTACGAAGGTAATGAAGGTGAAAGGCAGGAACAGCAGCGCGGCAAGGCACATCGCTGCGGCAAGCACGGTTTCGACGCTGAAACGTTTTGTCAGCACGGGCAGCGCGACACGGACAATGAAACTGGCGGCCGCAAAAGCGCCAAGGATGGTGCCGATGGTGGAGGCGGAGAGGCCGATTGAATGGCCGTATATCGGGACGTAGAAGGTATACAGATCCCAGCCGGTGGTGACCAGGCCGCTGACGATGATCATCCGGCGCAGCGACGGCAGCCGCATCAGGTCAAAAGCGCTGCTCGACGGGGGTTCGCTGCGTGCGCCATGGGCGCCCAGCTGGCGGGATACGGCGAGCGCCAGTATCGGCGCCAGAGTCATTACCGCAAAGGCAATATAGGCGGCGCCGAAACCATGGCGGTCGATCATGATGCCGGCGAGTACCGGTCCGATCATGTGGCCGCTGGAATAGCCCAGGCTCATTGTCGAGAAGTTTTTTGTACGTTCGGCGGCGCTTCCCAGGGTGCCTGCCAGATTCT
This sequence comes from Burkholderiales bacterium, assembly GCA_044378065.1. Taxonomy (GTDB): domain Bacteria; phylum Pseudomonadota; class Gammaproteobacteria; order Burkholderiales; family SG8-41. The sequence continues at coordinate 4,382 of JBILYA010000170.1, forward strand.
GTGCGGCGACATTGAAAAACACGAAACCGATACCGATCAGCGGTGCTGAAATGAACAGCGCCGGCAGTGTGGGCGAGACCGCTGGAATAATCAGGCCGCAGCCAAAGGCGATGGCACCGCCGAGCATGGGCCGGCGTGAACCGTAGCGGTCGGAGATGCGTCCGACCACCAGCGCGAAGGCCAGCTGGAATATCGAATAGGCGGCGATCAGCACACCGATCAGCATCGGACCGGCACCGAGGTTCAGCGCGAGCAGGGAGGCGACCACCCGGCTACCCATGTGTCCGCCCTGCATGGCCAGCGTGAGCAGGGTGATTAAGGTGATCGGTTTCAAATCGGTTTTCGCCAAAAAGACAGGGGCACGGTTGCTGGTTGCGGCAACCGCGCCCCGTGTTGATGAATCGGTATCAGCTGGCGTAACCCGGCGATTCACGATCCAGTTTGCGCATCAGGGCCGCCCACATCAGTTTGCCGCCGGCGCCGCGTCCGCCGGGACCGTAGATGAACTGTCCCTGATCCACCGCATGTTTCACCACTTCGTCCGGCAGCAGGTTCAGTGCGGCGCCGCCGGTCATTGCGGTGATCTGCATTTTGCAGGCCCGCTCAAGCCGGTACATACGCGCGAACATTTCGCCGATGCTGGTGCCCACACTGAGTGTGCCGTGATTGCGCAGGATCAGCATGCCGCCGTCACCAAGATCCTTGACCAGACGTTCGCGTTCATTGTGGTCTTCTGCGACGCCCTCGAAATCGTGGTAGCGGACCTGAGAGAGTGCCGTCAGCGCCATTTGCGTCAACGGCAGCAGGCCGTCTTTCTGTGAGGCTACCGCAACACCATATTGCGTATGGCAATGCATGACGGCGTCGGCACCG
>JBILYA010000171.1:0-5239 GCA_044378065.1 Burkholderiales bacterium
CTTGATAGCCATGATGCCCCCAGAAAATCCGTTGATGAAATGAGTTACAGCACGCTGCGAACTGCTGCGGCGACGGCGTCGCCGGTGATGCCAAAGAATTTGTAAAGATCGCCTGCCGGCGCTGATTCGCCGTAACGGTCGATGCCGATGACCTTGCCTTCGAGGCCGACGTATTTGCGCCAGTAGTCGGTGACACCGGCTTCGACGGCGACCCGCGGTACGCCGCGCGGCAACACGGAGTCGCGGTATGCCGCGTCCTGTCCGTCGAAAAGCTGAGTGCAGGGCATCGACACCACGCGAACCGCAATGCCTTCAGCAGCCAGCGCCTGTTGTGCAACCAGCGCCAGCGACACTTCGGAGCCCGTGGCGATGATCACCGCACGCGGCGCACCGGAAGCTTCGGACAGCACATAGGCGCCGCGGGCAATCGCCGCAACCTGTTCGCTGCTGCGGTTCTGGAAAGCCAGATTCTGCCGCGACAGCAGCAGGCTGCTCGGCCCGTCATTGCGCTCAATCGCACTCGCCCAGGCAGCCGCGGTTTCCACGGTGTCACAGGGCCGCCAGACATGCATATTGGGCAGCAGACGCAGTGTCGCCGCCTGTTCGACCGGCTGGTGGGTCGGGCCGTCTTCACCAAGGCCGATCGAGTCGTGAGTGAATACACAGACCACGCGCTGCTTCATCAGTGCTGCCATGCGCAGCGCATTGCGTTCGTAGTCCGAGAACACCAGGAAGGTGGCGTGGTAGGGAATCAGACCGCCGTGCAGCGCGATGCCGTTGCAGATCGCGGCCATGCCGAATTCGCGCACACCGAAATACAGATAGTTGCCGCCGCTGCTGGCGCTGACGCCTTTCGAGCCCGACCACAGCGTCAGGTTGGAGCCGGCGAGATCGGCAGAGCCGCCGATCAGTTCCGGCAGTGCCGGCGCAAAACCTTCAATCGCATTCTGCGAAGCTTTGCGTGTGGCAATGGTTTCCGCCTTCTGCAGGGTCTGCGACATGAAGGAATCGCGATGCGCCGGCCAGCCTGCCGGTAATACGCCGGCCATGCGGCGCTTGAATTCGGCGGCGAGTTCCGGGTGCGCGGCGGCGTAGTCAGCAAAACGCTGAGACCATTCGGTTTCCTGCGCAGCGCCGCGTTCGCGTGCGTTCCACTCGGCGCGTATCGTTTCGGGAATTTCGAAGGGCGCGTGTGGCCAGCCGAGTGCTTCGCGAGTTGCAGCAATTTCATCGGCACCCAGCGGCGCGCCGTGCACGCTGCCGGTATTCTGTTTTTTCGGCGAGCCTTTGCCGATCACGGTCTTGCAGCAGATCAGCGTCGGCCGCGTGGTTTCGCGCTGCGCGTTGCGGATCGCTTCATCAACGGCATCAGCATCATGACCGTCCACACCATAAATGACGTTCCAGCCGTAAGCCGCGAAACGTTGCGGAGTATTGTCTGTAAACCATTGTTTTATATTGCTTTTTTCGGAATCGATGGAAATCCCGTTGTCGTCATACAAGGCAATCAGCTTGTTCAGCTTGAGCGTGCCGGCCAGCGCGCAGACTTCGTGCGAGATACCTTCCATCAGGCAGCCGTCGCCGAGAAAGACATAGGTGCGGTGGTCGACAATATTGTGGCCGTCACGGTTGAAGCTGTCGGCGAGCACGCGTTCGGCGATGGCCATGCCCACGGCGTTGGCGATGCCCTGACCCAGCGGGCCGGTGGTCGTTTCCACCCCCGGGGCCAGACCGTGTTCGGGATGTCCGGCAGTCTTGGAGTGCAGCTGACGGAAGTTTTTCAGCTCTTCAATCGGCAGGTCGTAGCCGGTGAGGTGCAAGAGCGCGTAGAGCAGCATCGAACCGTGGCCGTTCGACAGTACAAAGCGGTCGCGGTTGGCCCATTGCGGATTGGCAGGGTTGTGGCGCAGGTGGCGGTGCCACAGGGCTTCAGCGATTTCCGCCATGCCCATCGGCATGCCGGGGTGGCCGGAGTTGGCCTGCTGCACAGCGTCCATAGCCAACGCGCGCAGCGCGTTCGCCAACTCGGGTCGGGAACTCATGGCTTGCAATCCTGGTGTGGAATGGCGGGGCGGAAAAGCCCTGATTATAACGGCTGACCCCATAGCCGCGCGAGGGCGGCAGACGCGGTGCGGCCGAACTGGCCGCACATTTCCTAGTCGTCGTTCTTGCGCGAGGTCTTGATGCCCAAGTGCTTGAGCTTGCGATACAAATGCGTGCGCTCGAGGCCCACGACGTCGGCCACACGGCTGATATTGCCGCCCTCCCGGGCCAGGTGGTACTCAAAATAAATGCGTTCGAAGGCGTCGCGGGCGTCACGCAGCGGCGCGTCGAGCTGGAGCACCGCCTCGGCGCCGGGTGTCGGCGTCTGCGGCACGGTGCGCTGGGTTTCCTCCAGCGAAATCTGTTCTCCGGCGGCGGTATTGGCCAGCGTCTGCACGACGCTGCGCAGTTCCGACAGGTTGCCCGGCCACTCGTAATTGCGCAGCGCATTGAGCGCGGCGGTGCTGAAATGCCGTGATGGCACCTGCTTTTGCTCAACCATGTCGGAGAGCAGCGCGGCAGCCAGTTCGGGAATGTCGTCGCGCTGATCGCGCAGGCGCGGCAGCTGGATCGTCGTCGCGCCGAGGATCTGGTAGACACGGTCGTCGAATGCACCGGCCGCCACCTGCTCGGCCAGCGGCAGCGTCGCGCAGCACACCACGCGGACGTTGTAGCGCTCAGCCTGGGACAGCAGGACAAACAGGCCGCGCTGTTCGAGCTTGCTGAACTCGGCGACGTCACGTACCAGCAGCGTGCCGCCTCGCGTCGCCTGCAGCAGATCCAGCGGCGCTTCGACAGTCTGAGCGCCGAGATCAACCACGGTCCACGGCATGCTGGGCGTGTGCAGGATGCGCGCACAGGCTTCGAAAGCGCAGCCGGGTGCGCCCTGGATCAGTACCGCGGTACGGCTCGCCGCAATGCGTTCCAGGCGCTGTTTCAGCTCCTGAACCACAGGTGTGCGGCCAAGCATGCCCAGCGCCGCCGCCTGCGGCCGCTGTTCGCCGCGGGTGATCGCCTTGCCGACGGTAGTCAGCAGTTTCTGCAGTGCGATGGGTTTTTCGAGGAAGTCATAGGCGCCGATACGGGTGGCTTCGACCGCAGTGTCGATGGTGCCGTGGCCGGACATCATCACCACCGGCATCGTCAACTGACCGGTACTCGCCCATTCCTTGAGCAGCGTGATGCCGTCGGTATCCGGCATCCAGATATCGAGCAGTACCAGGTCCGGACGGTTCTGCGTGCGGAAGGCGCGCGCCGCGCCGGCGTTTTCCGCGAGCTGCACGTCATAACCCTCGTCGGAAAGAATTTCCGAGAGCAGTTCGCGGATGCCGATTTCGTCGTCTACTACCAGTATCTGTCGCATGGTCGGTTTCTACAGGTTCATGCCGCGGAGCGTGCACCGGCGTTACTGACTGCCGGAGGCAACACGATGGCAATGCGCGCGCCGTGGGGCGCTACATTGGTGATGGTGACTTCGCCGTTATGCTCTTCGACGATCTTGCGCACGATGGACAGGCCGAGGCCGGTGCCGCGGGGCTTGGTGGTAACGTAGGGCTCGAATGCGCGTTTCATCAGGTGTTCGGGGAAACCGGTGCCGTTGTCGGTCACTGAAAACTCAGCCCGGCCGTCGCGCACCGCGGTAGCGATTTCAATGCGCGGCGCTTCAGCGCCGCCCAGCGCATCCTGCGCGTTCTGCAGCAGATTGTGGATGACCTGGCGCAGCTGGGTGGCATCCCCCTGCACTGCCGGCAGATCACTCGCGAGATTCAGCTTCATGCTGGAACCCAGGGATTCGTACAACGCCAGCACTTCGCGGATCAGACCGTTCATGTCGAGCACGCGCATCGCCGGTTCCGGTGTGCGTGCGTACTGGCTGAAGGCATCGACCATGCGCTTCAATGCGGCCACCTGGTTGACGATGGTCTGGGTGGAGCGTGCGAGGATCTCGGCATCCGCTGTTTCCAGCTTGGGTTCCAGTTTGAGCTGCAGGCGTTCGGCCGAAAGCTGGATCGGTGTCAGCGGATTCTTGATTTCATGGGCCAGCCGCCGCGCTACTTCCGCCCATGCAGCATCACGCTGTGCCTGCAGCAGATGGGTGACGTCGTCAAAGACCACGATCAGGCCGGCATTCTCCGCTTCGCCGAAGCGGGTGGCGCGTAACAGCAATACCTGCGTACCGTCCTTGAGTTCGCGCTCGACCTGACGCTGCCATTCAGTACCCACGGCGCCGTCAAACGCTTCGGCCAGCGCCTGGGCCAGCGAGGCAAACGAAGTTTCGCGATCAGGCCATTCCTTCACGCTGCTGCCGATCAGTGCAGCGCTGTCGGCACCGAGAATCTGCGCGGCGCTGGGGTTTGCCGAGCGCAGGCGCATCGACGCATCAAAAGTCAGCACGCCCGCCGACAGGTGGGTCAGCACGCTTTCGAGATAGGTTTTGGCATGGGCCAGCTGCGCCTGATTGCGCTCGACGCGTGACTGGGCTTCGGCGAGTTGCAGCGTCATGCTGTTGAAGGACTGGGTGAGCTGGCCCAGTTCATCGCGACTGGCGACTGCAGCCCGGCGACTGAAGTCGCCCTGCGCCACCGCGCGCGTGCCTTCGACCAGCGCGCTCAGCGGCGCCGACAGCCGGTTCGACAGCACGAAGGCCAGGCCGAGCGAAGACAGCAGCGCCAGCAGCAGCGTCAGTGTCAGCGTGATTGCATAAAGCCGCTTGAGCCCGCGTCGCGACAGCTGCAATTCCTGGTATTCGCGGTAACCGGACTGCACGACCTCGGCGTCATGAGCCAGCTGCGCCGGCACTGCCTGCAGCAGTTGCAGTACCCGCGCATCTTCCGTCAACGACACCACATCCACCGGCGCCAGCACACGGAGATAAAGACCACGGTCAGGCACCGACTCAATCGCGCTATACGGTTGCTGCAGGCGGATCTGGCGCATCGCCGCCGGGCTGGGCGGTTCCGGCGCGATGCCGCTCAGTTCATTGCCGGTAAAGGCCAACACCTTGCCGCGAACGGTAAACAGCGCAGCTTCGTCGACGGCCGCCTGCTCACGCAGGGTATTCAATACCGACACATGTTCCGATGGGGTCCGCGTTGACAGGGTCAGCGCCATCCTTTCGGCCTTGGCGCTCAGTTCTTTCAGGCGACCGTCGAGATTACTGCGCCCGAGGTTGAGGCCGCTTTCCAGCGCGCTGTCG
>JBILYA010000172.1:0-5225 GCA_044378065.1 Burkholderiales bacterium
TGGGGAACCGACCGGCAGGATGCCTTCTGGCGGGAAGCGACCAACCGGAAGCTTGATCACTCGGCTGCGCTGTCCGGTTCGCGTTCCGCAACTGCCGAAGAGATCGCGCGCTTTCATGGCGAAGATCATGTGCAGCGGGTGCATGAATTATCCGATCAGGGTTATGGCTCCATCGATTACGGCGACACGCCGGCTTTTCCCGGCGTGTATGAAGCCAGTGCGCATGTGGTCGGTGCGGCATTGGACGGATTGGCGCGTGTCATGGCGGGTGACGTGCTGCGGACCTTTCAGCCGATCGGTGGCTTGCATCACGCCTCGCGCGACAATGCCGCCGGCTTTTGCGTGTTCAACGATTGCGGCGTGGTGATCGATACGCTGCGTTCGCAATACGGCATCCGGCGTGTGGCTTATGTCGATATCGATGTCCATCATGGCGACGGACTGTATTACCCGTACGAGTCCGATCCCGATCTGGTCTATGCCGATATTCATGAGGACGGGCGGTTTTTGTATCCGGGAACCGGCGCCGAAACGGAGCGCGGCAAGGGATCAGGCGCAGGACTCAAGCTGAACATTCCGATGAAGCCGGGTTCGGGCAATGCCGAATTTTTTGCCGAGTGGGAGCGTGTGGAGGCGCACCTGCGCGCACACAAGCCGGAGTTCATCGTGTTCCAGGCGGGCGCGGACAGTATTGCCGGCGATCCGCTGGCGCATCTGCAGTACACGCCGGAAACTCATGCGCATGCCGCAAGGCGATTGTGTGTGCTGGCCAATGAAATGTGTCAGGGGCGCATCATGGGGTTCGGCGGTGGCGGCTACAACCGGAACAATCTGGCGCTGGGCTGGTGTGGTGTGCTCGATGCCTTCATTCGCGGTTCCGAGAAATAAGGATGGCTGATTTGAAACTCAGTGTCCTCGACCAGTCGCCGGTCATCAGCGGCCACACGCCGCAGCAGGCGATTCAGCAGACTTTGCGACTGGCGCAGGCTGCGGAGCAGATGGGCTTTTCCCGTTACTGGTGTGCCGAGCATCATTCGATCATGGCGCTGGCCGACCCTTGCCCGGAAATCCTGATTACACGGTTGGCATCAGCTACATCAAAAATCCGTGTCGGCACCGGTGGTGTGCTGCTGCCGTATTACAGTCCGCTGAAAATCGCCGAGCAGTTCCGCATGCTTGAAGCGCTGTTTCCCGGACGCATTGATCTGGGTATCGGCCGCGCGCCGGGCGGTGATCAGGCGACGGCAATGGCGATGGGGCAGGGGCGTTATCCCTCGGCTGATGATTTTCCGGATCAGGTGCAATACCTCGCAGCCTTCCTCGACGACGACATGCCCGATGATCATCCATTCCGTCAGGTAAAGGCACAGCCGGCGGGTCCGACCAGCCCGCAGATTTATCTGCTCGGTTCTTCCGATTACAGCGGCGCACTGGCGGCGCAGCTCGGATTGCGTTTTGCGTTTGCGCATTTCATCAGTGCGCGCGGCGGTGATGTGGTGATGCGCGATTACAAAAAGCGTTATCAGCCGTCACCGCGCGAGCCGCAGCCGCAGGCAATGGTCTGTGTGTTCGTGATCTGTGCGGATACCCAGGAGCAGGCGCAGCGCCTGTCGCAAAGCGTGAACCTGCGCCGCCTGAACATGGATTACGGTGTCAATGCGCCGGTGCCGACGCTGGAAGAAGCCGAGCGTTATCCCTACACCGATACCGACCGTCAGCGCATCGCCCATCACAGCCGTCGCGTCGTGCTCGGCACACCGGATGTCGTCAAACAGCGACTGCTGGAGATCCAAGCCGAGTTTGAGGCCGATGAACTGATGGTGATCACCATCACCGGTGACTATGACTCGCGCTTGCATTCCTATGAATTACTGGCAAATGCCTTCGGACTGTCATCCGCATGAAACCGGGCAGCGTTAATGTAAGCATCGGACTGCAGTGCCGGTATGGCGGCAGCGGATCTTGATAAACAATTGTTTTTATTAAGTATTTAATGAATTTCCAGAGGAGGTTTCCATGAAACAACTGATCGCAGCTGCTATTTGTGCCTTGTTTGCAATGTCCACCGCTTATGCCCAACAGCCGCAAGGCGAAGCCAAAAAAGGCGCGCCCGCTGCAGAAAAAAAAGCCGAGAAAGCCAAGAAAGAGCCGAGCGAAGCGCAGAAGAAACAGCAAGAGCGCATGAAGGATTGCAACGGCAAGGCTGAAGGCAAGTCGGGCGACGACCGCAAGAAGTTCATGAGCTCGTGCCTGAAAGGCGAAGACGGCAAGAAAGAGCCCAGCGCCGCGCAGAAGAAGCAGCAGGATCGCATGAAGGATTGCAGCGCCAAGGCGGAAGGCAAAGCCGGCGATGACCGCAAGAAATTCATGAGCACCTGCCTGAAAGGCTGATCTCCGTAATTCGCAGCGCTTCAGGCGCTGCGGCGGGAAGGGGCATACCGGTTTCGGTATGCCCTTTTCTTTTTTCGGGCCCGAAGCTGCTTGCCGTCAGCCTGACTTCATCCGGTATTGCGTGTCGTGTGGTCAACCAAAGAGCCCCTTTTATTCTGCGCTGCAACATAAGCGGCAGGGCACCAAAATAAAGCGATCGAGACAGTCGCCGCACCGAGACGTGGCGGATTCCAGTGCATCCCGGCGGTTTTCAGGGGTAATACAGGCTTGAGGCACATGGCACGGCGGTTGCTCATAGACAGCCCAGAAACCCACGGTCATCAACACCGGAGGAGCGCAGCATGAACTGGGCACACCTGATTGAACTGCTGGCCGCGCAACAGTCGCTGTCGGAGCACGAAGCGGAGACATTGTTTTCTGCCATTTTTGATGGCGGGGTTTCCGAGCTGGAAATGGGCGGCCTGCTGGTGCTGCTGGAGCAGCGCGCATTGACCCAGCCGGAACTGCATGGCGTGCTGGCGGCATTGTCGACACGCGTGTTTCACGCCACTGCGCCGGCGACGCAATGGCGACCGGTATTGATGCCGGCGTACGGCACCGCGCAACATCAACCCAATCTCGCACCGCTACTGGCGATCAGCCTGCAGCGTCTCGGTATTCCGGTGCTGGTGCATGGCGCGCTGAGCGGCGGCGGCGGTGTTGCGTCGGCTTATCTGTTCCGCGAACTGGGCATCATGCCCAGCGCGAGTTTTGCCCAGGCGCAGCAGGCACTGGGTGCCGGGCGGACGGTCTTCCTGCCGACCGGCGCGGTGTCGCCGGGGATTGCCGACCTGCTGGCCTTGCGCGCCCGCCTCGGCGGCGGCGCACTGGCAAGGCTGCTGGCGCGTCTGGCCGATCCCTTCGGTGGCCAATCCCTGCATCTGATTCCTGCATCCGGTGCTTCTGAATGCGTGATGCTGCAGTCGCTGATCTGCGAGACCGGCACCACGGCGCTGCTCTTCGAATCACTTGACGGTGATGCCGTGGTCGATGCGCAATGCCGGCCTGCAATGACGCTGGTGGCAGAAGGCGTCGTGCGACCCCTGTTCGATGCGGAGGTGACACCGCGCTGCGCGCATCCGCTGCCGGCCGCACAGGACCTCAAGGGCACGGCACAGTGGATCACCGGCGTACTTGAAGGCCGCATACCGATGCCGGCACCGATCGCCAACCAGATCGCTTGCTGCTTGTACGGTGCAGGTTATGCGCAGGATCTGAATCAGGCCAAGGCCATTGCTGCCGTGGAAACCGGCAGTCTCGCGGCTGCCTGATCAGCCCCCGCACCCCACAAATTTTCCCATGTCGCCGTCATGGCCTTTGGCTGTGGCGGGGCGTCGCTGTGCTAGACTGCGCGCTGATTTTTCTCTGGTTGGTCCATAACAATTACGCAGTGAAAGGAGTACACGTATGGGAGCCATATTTCAGTCTCTGGGACGTACTGTCCTCGCAGGATTCATCATTCTTGTTGTTCTCATTGTCGCCACCGGCGGCGCCGGTGCGCGTGGCGGTGACCACGCCTGGTTCGCCTTCCTGTTCCGCTGGCTGCATGTGATGGCCGGCGTGATGTGGATCGGCCTGCTGTGGTACTTCAACTTTGTGCAAATCCCGTCGATGCCCAAGATTCCCGATGAGCAGAAGCCGGCCATCGGCAAGGTCATCGCCCCGACCGCGCTGTTCTGGTTCCGCTGGGCCGCACTGGCCACGGTGATCACCGGCCTGATCGTTGCTTCGATGAACGGCTATCTCGGCACCGCGCTGATGTTCGGCAAGCCCTTCACTGCCATCGGTATCGGTATGTGGCTGGCGCTGATCATGGCTTTCAACGTCTGGTTCATCATTTGGCCGAACCAGAAAAAGGCGCTCGGCATCGTTACTGTTGAGGCTCCGGCCAAGGCGGCAGCTGCACGCATTGCGATGCTGGCTTCACGCTTCAACACCATGCTGTCGATTCCCATGCTGTTCTGCATGGTGGCCCAGCAAAACGGCGGCCTGTAATACACAAGCAGCCGTCGTAAAAAAGCCCGGGCAACCCCCGGGCTTTTTTGTTGCCGGCGATTTCAGCGCGGTAGCGGTACGCGGTCAAGGCCTTCCAGTTTCGCCCCGGGGCTGATGCCGTGTTTGCGGAACCAGCCGAGATTCATCTCCAGTGCATAACGTGCCGGCTTTTTCGCGTTGTGGCCGTCGAGGGTGTGCGGCTGCATGTCTTCGATATTGATGATGACGCCCTTGTCGTCGATGAAAGCCACAGAAAGCGGAATGAAGGTGTTCTTCATCCACATGCCGTGGTAAGCGACGTTCGGGAACACGAACAGCATGCCGCGGTTTTCAGGCAGCATGCGCCGGTGCATCAGGCCCTGCATGCGGTCGGGATCGGTTGAGGCAACCTCTGCAGTCAAGGTCTGTTTGCCGGCCTTGAGCTCGATCAGCGGCATTTCCGCGCTTGCGGATGCGGCAACAAAACAAAAGGCCATGCACAGCAGCAGGTGTCTCATGCGGGGATCTCCGCTGCGGCCTTGATCAGCCAGTGAGCGATGGCATCGCGCAGTTCGGCGACATCACCGATCGCGGGAAGCAGTTCCAGTTGCAGTGCGGGATGACGCGCACGGATGTCGTCGAGCAGTATCGGCACGTCTTTTTTGAGGTGACCGCCCTGCGCCATGAACAAGGGCGCGATGCGGATACGCTGATGACCTGCTGTGACGAGTTCGGTGATGGCAACGGCCAGCGCCGGTTTCTGGAATTCCAGGAAGGCCAGGCGGACGGCGAGATCAGGGCGGGTGGCTGCGACGCGGTCT
>JBILYA010000173.1:0-5216 GCA_044378065.1 Burkholderiales bacterium
AACTGCGCCGCCATGATGATGTAGAAACCGAATGGCATGAATCAGGGGAGGGCGGGTGTCCGCCTGGGTGTGTTCTGTGGTGCGCTGAGTGTTGTCGTCAGTGTTGTTGGTGCGGTGCCCCGGCAGCCGTGTTTGACGTAACGGTCTTTTGCGAAGCAGTCAAAAGGGTGTGACCGCGGCTTTATACCATAGTTCTACAGCGCTTATCGATACGGAGTCTCCCTATTGGCGTCATGCCGGCCGGGCCCTGCCGGATCGGGGTCATTGCGGGACTTCAGGGGTGTTTTCCGGCTTTTTTGGCAACGCCCTAACGGGTAGTATCAGTCTTTCGCCAATTTATCGTCTCAAACCTGATTTTTCGCCAATGGCCGACCGCCGCCTTCAAGTATTCCATGCCGTAGCCCGGCAACTGTCGTTTACAAAGGCGGCGGAGCAATTATTCATGACGCAGCCTGCGGTGACCTTCCAGATCAAGCAACTGGAAGAGCACCTCAATGCGCGGCTGTTTGAACGCAATCATGGTCGCATTGCGCTGACACCGGCAGGTGAACTGGTGTTCAGTTATGCCGAAAAAATCCTGACCCTGTCGGAAGAACTCGAAACCCGCGTCGGTGAATTGACCGGTGCCATCAGCGGACCCTTGCTGTTGGGCGCGAGCACCACGGTTGCGGAGTTTTATCTGCCGCAGATCCTTGGTGAGTTCAAGGCGCTGCATCCTCATGTGCAGGCGCACATGACGGTCGCCAATTCGGAAATCATTGCCAACCGTGTCGCTGATCATGCGCTGGATCTGGGGTTAATCGAATCGCCGGCGCAACTGCACGGCGTGAGCACCGAAGTGATCTGCGAGGATGTACTGGTCCTGATCTGCAGCCCGAAGCACAAGCTGGCAAAGGCGCGCAGCGTCTCCGCCGCGGAAGTGGCTGCTGAACCCTTCGTCAGCCGGGAATCGGGCTCCGGCACGCGTGAAGTCGCCGACCAGTATTTCCGCCACAACAAGATCGCCCCCGATGCGATCAATGTGGTGATGGAGCTGGGCAGTCCCGAGTCGATCAAGGGTGTTGTTGAAACCGGGCTCGGGGTTTCCATTTTGTCGCGCGCCACGGTGTCCAAGGAACTCAAGCTCGGCGTGCTGGTTGCAGTGCCCCTGGAGCCGCCGCTGATCCGTGCGTTGTCGGTGGTAACGCCCAACGGCAAGTTCCGTTCGCGTCTGTTGACGACTTTCGTCGAATTCGCAATGACGCGCATGAAGGAAATGGCGGCTGCGCGATGACCGGCCTGCCGGATGACGCCGAAGCGCGCCTGCTGGCGATTTTTCGTGCGCTGGACGCGGACGACCGTCATGCGCTCCAAGCTTACGCCGAGTTCCTGGCGGTGCGCGGCGGCATGCGCTCGACGGCTGCCGAAGCCACTGTCACTGCTGAGCCGGCACCCGAAGGTGAAACCGTAGTGATGGCGATCAAGCGCCTGACGCGCACTTACCCGATGATCGAGCGGCGCAAGCTGATCGGCCGCACATCCGAATTGATGGCCGAGCATGCCTTGCAGGGACGCCAGGCGGTGGAAGTCATTGCCGAACTGGAAATGGTGTTTGAAGAACATTTCCGGAAAACCGTTCAGCGTGAAACCTGAGCATCGTTAAGCGTCATCCATGCCAAGACCGATTTCTGCAACCATCAACCGAACCGCGCTGGCGCACAACCTCGGCATTGCGCGCGCCCATGCGCCGCATGCCAAGGTGTTCGCTGTGGTCAAGGCCAATGCCTATGGCCATGGGCTGCTGCGTGCGGCCGCGGCCCTGCGCGCCGCCGACGGTTACGCGGTGGTTGAGTTTGAGGCGGCGCTGCAGCTGCGCGCCGCAGGTTACGCGCAACGCATTGTTTTATTGGAAGGATTTTTTGACCGTCGCGAGCTGACCGAGGGTGCGGCGCGGCGGCTGGCTACGGTCATGCACAGCGAGGAGCAGTTGCGTCTGCTTGAAGGCTTGCCATCGGGCTCGCGGCTGGATGTGCTGCTCAAAATCAACAGCGGCATGAACCGGCTGGGTTTTGCGCCGGAGACGGTCGCTGACGCTTATGCCCGCCTGCAGGAACATCCGGGCGTCGGCAAGGTGACGCTGATGAGCCATTTCGCTGATGCCGACGGTGCACGCGGCGTGGATTGGCAGCTGCAGACTTTCGAACGCGCGGTGGCCGGCATTGCCGCGCCGCGCACGCTGGCGAATTCGGCGGCGACGCTGCGTTATCCGGCAACACACTTTGACTGGATACGCCCCGGCATCATGTTGTACGGCTCCTCGCCCTTCGCAGAGCAGAGCGCAGACGCGCTGGGTCTGCAGCCGGTGATGACCCTGGCTTCGCAGATCATCAGTACCTGCACGCTGAAGCCCGGCGACACGGTCGGCTACGGCGGCCTGTTCCGCGCCGAAAAGAATATGCGCATCGGCATCGTCGCCTGCGGTTACGCCGACGGTTATCCGCGTCATGCGCCCAACGGCACGCCTGTTTTGGTGGGTGATAGACTCGCCCGCACCGTGGGACGGGTGTCGATGGACATGCTGTGCGTCGACATCACCGACATGCCCGAGGCGGGGCTCGGTACCCGCGTCGTGTTGTGGGGCGAGGGTAACCCGATCGACGACGTGGCGCAGGCTGCAGGCACCGTGAGTTATGAATTACTGTGCGCGCTGACCGCGCGGGTTCCGGTCATCGAGCAGGATTAATCCTGCGTTAACAACAAGGCGAGAGGAGAGCAGCATGCCGTGGCGCGATTGGCAGCACGATATCGAAAGACAATACAACCCGCGGGCCTGGGCGACGGATGTCGAAGCCCAGCATGCGCTGCGCGGCAAGCTGTCCAAAGAAGCGCGTGAGCGGCTGAAAGGCGAATTCGATATCGCCTACGGTGACACGCCGCGGCAGAAGCTGGATATCTATCACGCTGGTAATGGTGTTGCACCTATCGTCGTCTATCTGCACGGCGGCTACTGGCGTGTCGGTGAAAAAGAAAAACAGGCGATCCTCGCCGAACCGCTGGTGCAGGCGGGGTTTCCGGTGGTGATGCTCGGCACCGATCTGTGCCCGGCAGTGTCGCTCGATACCATCGTCGAACAGGTGATGCGCGGCATCGTCTGGACCGTAAAAAACGCCAAGCGCGTTGGCGGCGACGGCCGGCGCATTTATCTGTACGGCCATTCTGCCGGCGCGCATCTCGCGGCGATGGGCCTTGCTGAAGACTGGACCAAACACGGTCTGCCGGCCGATCTGATCTGCGGCTCGACCATGGTCTCCGGCATTTACGATGTCGAACCGGTGCTGCACATCAGCGTCAATGACCTGATCAAGCTGACGCCGGATCGCGTCAATGCGCTGAGCCCGCAATTCCATCTGCCGCGCAAGCCGGTGCCGCTGGTGCTCGCAGCCGGTGCCGAAGAAGCGCCGGGCTGGGTGGCGCAGACGCATGAATACGCTGACGCCTGCCGCGGCGCGGGTTGCAAAACCGAAGTGATTGTCGTGCCGCACGAAGGACACTTCAGCACGATCCCGATGCAGGCTGATCCTGCGCATCCGATCAATGTGGCGATGCTGCGGCAGTTGCGCGCGCTGGGATAAGCAGGCCATGGCCAAAGCGCGGACCGTTTATTCCTGCACCGAGTGCGGCGGCCAGTCGGTGAAATGGCAGGGGCAGTGTCCGCATTGCCAGGGCTGGAACACGCTGGTCGAATCCGTTGCCGAAACCGCGCCGCAATCGGCCAACCGCTTCTCTTTGATCGCCGAAACCGGCAAGCTGCAGCGCCTGTCGGATGTCGAGGCGCGTGAAGAGTCGCGCATTCCCAGTGGTGTCGATGAATTCGACCGCGTGCTCGGCGGCGGGCTGGTGCGCGGCGCCGTGGTGCTGATCGGCGGCGATCCCGGCATCGGCAAATCGACCCTGCTGCTTCAGTCGCTGGCGACCATCGGCGCGACGCGCAAGGTCATCTATGTCTCCGGCGAAGAATCGCCGCAGCAGATCGCACTGCGCGCAAAACGGCTCAATGTCGATGCGCAGACGGTGCAGGTGCTGCCCGAAA
Source organism: Burkholderiales bacterium (assembly GCA_044378065.1). Taxonomy (GTDB): domain Bacteria; phylum Pseudomonadota; class Gammaproteobacteria; order Burkholderiales; family SG8-41. The sequence continues at coordinate 4,070 of JBILYA010000173.1, forward strand.
CAAGCCTCGGCAAGATCCAGGCGGTGATCCAGGACGAAAAACCGGAAATCGCCGTCATCGATTCGATCCAGACTTTGTATTCCGATGCGCTGACCTCGGCACCGGGTTCAGTGGCGCAGGTGCGCGAATGCGCGGCGCAGCTCACAAGGCTGGCCAAGGCCGGCGGCACCACGATCATCTTCGTCGGCCATGTCACCAAGGAAGGCACGCTGGCCGGCCCGCGCGTGCTCGAACACATGGTCGATACCGTACTCTATTTCGAAGGCGACACGCATTCGAGTTTCCGGCTGATTCGCGCCTTCAAGAACCGCTACGGCGCGGTCAATGAGCTCGGCGTGTTTGCAATGACCGACAAGGGGCTAAAGGGTGTCGCCAATCCCTCGGCCTTGTTTCTGTCACAGCACGACACTGAAGTCGCCGGTTCCTGCGTGCTGGTGACGCAGGAGGGCACGCGCCCGCTGCTGGTCGAAGTGCAGGCGCTGGTCGATGAGGCGCATGCACCGAATCCGCGGCGCTTGAGTGTCGGCCTCGAACAGAACCGCCTCGCCTTACTGCTGGCGGTATTGCACCGCCATTCCGGCATCGCCTGTTTTGATCAGGATGTTTTCGTTAATGCGGTGGGCGGCGTGCGCATCACCGAACCCGCGGCCGATCTTGCGGTGCTGATGGCCGTGGTGAGTTCACTGAAGGACAAACCGTTGCCGAAAAAACTGGTGGTCTTCGGTGAAGTCGGTCTGGCCGGTGAAGTGCGTCCGGTGCAGCGCGGCCAGGAACGGTTGAAGGAAGCCGCCAAACTCGGCTTCACGCATGCGCTGATTCCGCATGCCAACCAGCCGCGGCAGCCGGTGTCCGGGATCAAGGTGATTGCGGTGCGAAGGATTGAGGATGCGGTTGTGCGGTTTCGCGATGGGTTCTAAAAATATTTATAAAACAATGCGTTAAAGCCTATTTTGGCTGAACTTGTGCTGGTTTCTGGTATAAGAAATTTCATCTTTCAAATCGAGATTTGAACTTCGGGGATGATCGGTGCGAAGGTGACGACATGAAATTGACTCCAGTAACTCTCGTTAAGTTATGAACGAGCTCACAGGAATCTTGCAGTCAGCTACTGCCGACGTTGGGGCGATGTATTTCCGTCTCAACATCG
>JBILYA010000174.1:0-5196 GCA_044378065.1 Burkholderiales bacterium
CAAGCGGCAGCAGGTCGGGGTCAGGAAAATAACGGTAGTCATGCGCGTCTTCCTTGGTGCGCATCATCCGCGTCTCACCGCTGTCCGGGTCAAACAGCACGGTCGCCTGCTGTATCGCACGACCGTCTTCCAGTTCATTGATCTGCCAGCGCACTTCGTATTCGATCGCCTGCTGCAGAAAACGGAAACTGTTCAGGTTCTTGATTTCGCGGCGCGTGCCCAGCTCCTTCGCACCGGCCAGACGCACCGACACATTGGCATCACAACGGAACGAACCTTCCTGCATATTGCCGTCGCAGACATCGATCCAGCGCACCAGCGTGTGCAGCGCCTTGGCGTAGGCCACCGCTTCCTCGGCCGAACGCATGTCGGGTTCGGAAACGATTTCCAGCAATGGCGTACCCGCGCGGTTGAGATCGATGCCGGTACGTCCCTGGAAATCCTCGTGCAGTGACTTGCCGGCGTCTTCTTCCAGATGCGCACGGGTCAGGCGCACGGTTTTCTCCGCATCGCCCACCTGGATGGTGAGGGTGCCGCCCTCGACAATCGGCAGCTCGTACTGGCTGATCTGATAACCCTTGGGCAGATCCGGGTAGAAATAATTCTTGCGTGCAAATATCGACGGCGAATTGATTTTCGCACCGACTGCGAGCCCGAAACGGATCGCGCGCTCAACCGCGCCGGTGTTGAGCACCGGCAGCACGCCGGGCAGCGCGATGTCGACGCCACAGGCCTGGGTATTGGGTTCGGCACCGAACGCTGTCGCCGCACCCGAAAAAATCTTTGAGACCGTCGACAGCTGGGCGTGGGTTTCCAGCCCGATGACCACTTCCCATTGCATGGTCATGCTACTCCCTGCGGCGCACGCTGATGCCAGTCAGTGGCGAGCTGGTACTGATGGGCCACGTTAAGCATGCGCGCTTCGTCAAAATAATTACCGATGATCTGCAGGCCGACCGGCAATCCGCTCCCGTCTAAACCGCAGGGTATCGACATGCCGGGCAGGCCGGCCAGATTCACCGCAATGGTGTAAATGTCGGACAGGTACATCTGCACTGGGTCGCTGCTTTTTTCACCTAGCTTGAACGCCGTCGTCGGGCTGGTTGGCCCCATGATCACATCACATTGTTTGAACGCCGCAGCAAAATCCTGGGCGATCAACCGGCGCAGCTTCTGCGCGCGGATGTAATAGGCGTCGTAGTAGCCGTGCGACAGCACATAAGTGCCGATCAGGATGCGGCGTTTCACTTCCGCGCCGAAACCTTCGCCACGGCTGCGTTTGTACATGTCGAGCAGATCGGTGTATTCAGCAGCACGGTGGCCGTAACGCACACCGTCAAAACGCGACAGGTTGCTCGACGCCTCCGCCGGAGCCAGCACGTAATACACCGGCACCGAGAGCCCCATATTGGGCAGACTGATGTCGACCACCGTCGCCCCCAGTTTCCGGTATTCGGCAATCGCGGCTTCGATGGTCTTCTGCACATCGGCGGTCATGCCCGCGGCAAAAAATTCCTTCGGCAATCCGACGCGCAGGCCCTTAAGCGGTTTCGCCAGATCGCGGTTGTAATCTTCTGCGGGTCGCTCAAGGCTGGTGGAGTCACGCGTATCGTGGCCGGCCATGACATTGAGCAGCAGGCCGAGGTCTTCGGCAGTACGCGCCATCGGCCCCGCCTGATCCAGGCTGGAGGCAAACGCGATCATGCCGTAGCGCGACACCAGCCCGTAGGTCGGCTTGAGTCCGCAGATGCCGGTCAGCGCCGCGGGCTGGCGGATCGAGCCGCCGGTGTCGGTGCCTGTCGCGGCCGGCGCCAGTCGCGCAGCCACTGCTGCCGCCGAGCCGCCGGAACTGCCGCCGGGTACGCGCTCGCGGTCCCAGGGATTACGCACCGGACCGAAAAAGGAAGTTTCATTGGATGAGCCCATCGCGAACTCATCCATGTTGGTCTTGCCCAGGGTCACCATGCCGGCGGCATCGCAACGCTCCACCACATGCGCGTCATAAGGCGCGACAAAATTGGCGAGCATTTTCGAACCGCAGGTGGTCCGCCAGCCCTTGGCGCAGAAGATGTCCTTGTGCGCGAGCGGCACGCCGGTCAGTACACCGGCATCTCCCGCCGCACGGCGCGCATCGGCCGCCTGCGCCTGGGCCAGCGTGCGTTCAGCATCGACCGTGACATAACAGCCAAGGTCTTTATTCAATATATTGATTTTATTGATGAAATCCTGCGCCAACTCGACGCTGGAGCAGGCCTTGGTGGCCAGCTGGGCGGACAGTTCTTTAAGAGTGGCTTTGGACATTGCTGGAGTGTCGGCCGGCGGCAACAGGCCCGATTCGGTTTATTCGATGACTTTGGGCACCAGATAAAGTCCGGCTTCGACTTCGGGCGCAACGGACTGGAACAGCTGGCGCTGATCACCCTCGGTGACGGCATCGGCACGCAATCGCAGCATCAGATCCTGCGCATGCGCCATCGGCGCGATGCCGGAAATATCAACGGCCTGCATATCCTCGATCAGCCCGAACACGCGCGTCAGCTGGGCCAGCGCAGCCTCGGCTTCGGCGTCGTCAATCGCGATCCGCGCCAGGTGCGCTGCACGCTGCACATCGTCGAGGGTCAGGGCCATGATCGGAGTGAAAAAACCGTTAAAAACAAGGGCTGCGTAGGGTATCATACCGGTGCCCTGCGAGGCAGCAAAATCCGTTGATACGAAAGGCTTTATGTTCGGTTTCCTCAGTGGTTACTTTAACGACGATCTCGCCATCGATCTCGGCACCGCGAACACGCTGATTTATGTCCGCGGCAAGGGCATCGTGCTTGATGAACCCTCCGTTGTCGCGATCCGCCAGGAAGGCGGCCCCAATGGCAAGAAAGTCATTCAGGAAGTCGGCCTCGCCGCCAAGCAGATGCTCGGCCGCACGCCCGGCAACATCACCGCCATCCGGCCGATGAAAGACGGTGTGATCGCCGACTTCATCATCACTGAACAGATGATCAAGCAGTTCATCAAGCGCGTTCACCGCAGCAAGTTTTTCTCGCCGTCGCCGCGCATCATCATCTGCGTGCCCTGCGGCTCGACGCAGGTTGAACGCCGCGCGATCCGCGACGCGGCCATCGGCGCCGGCGCTTCACGCGTCTACCTCATTGAAGAACCGATGGCAGCCGCAATCGGCGCCGACCTGCCGGTCGGTGAAGCCACCGGCTCCATGGTTGTCGACATCGGCGGCGGCACCACCGAAGTCGGCGTCATCGCGCTGGGCGGCCTGGTCTACAAGGGCTCGGTGCGCGTCGGCGGCGACAAGTTCGACGAAGCGATCATCAATTACATCCGCCGCAACTACGGCATGCTGATCGGCGAAACCACCGCCGAATTGATCAAGAAGGAAATCGGTTCCGCGTTCCCGGGCTCCGAAGTACGCGAGAAGGAAGTCAAAGGCCGCAACCTCGCCGAAGGCATCCCGCGCAGTTTCACCATTTCCAGCAATGAAATCCTCGAAGCGCTGACCGATCCGCTGAACAGCATCGTTTCCGCGGTGAAATCAGCACTGGAACAGACGCCGCCCGAACTCGCGGCAGACATCGCCGAAAAAGGCATGGTGCTCACCGGCGGCGGCGCGCTGCTGCGCGATATCGACCGTCTGCTGATGGAAGAAACCGGCCTGCCGGTGATCATCGCCGAAGATCCGCTGACCTGCGTCGTGCGCGGCTCCGGCAAGGCACTGGAAAAACTGGAACACCTCGGCAGCATCTTCGCCAACGACTGATGCAGCAACCGCCGTCCCGCGTTCGCACCCATGCCGGCAACGGCAGCGAATCGGGAACGGCGCCGGCTTCGCGCGCTTAATCTTCGATGGAACACACGCCACCACCCCTGTTCCGCACCGGACCGACGCCGCTCGCGCGACTGATGATTTTTTCGATGCTGTCGGTCGTGCTGCTGATCGCCGATGCCCGCTTCAACTACCTGACCTTCCTGCGCCAGGTCACCGCAGTGATCGTTTATCCGCTGCAGCGGCTTGCTGCAGCGCCGGCGGCGATCGGCGGACACATCTCGGATTTTTTTGTCACGCACAGCTCGCTGCGCAATGACAACCAGCGGCTGAGCCAGCAGAACCTCGAACTGGCGCGTGAAACCCAGCAGACCCGGGCACTGCAACTCGAAAACGCCCATCTGCGCGGCCTGCTTGCCGCACGGGAAAAACTCGCGGTGCCTGCAACCGCCGCCGAGATTCTCTATGCCGCGCGCGATCCGTTTGCACGCAAGGTGATGATTGACCAGGGCCTGCAGCGAGACATCGAAGCGGGACGTCCGGTAGTCGACCATGTCGGCGTCATCGGCCAGGTCACGCGCGTCTATCCCTGGCTGTCTGAAGTCACGCTGATCACTGACAAAGGTCATCTGGTACCGGTGATGAACGTGCGCACCGGATTACGTGCGGTGCTCGCCGGCACGGGAGACGACGGCAAGCTTGAACTGCGCTTCATCCCGCTGGCCGCCGACTTCCAGAACGGCGACCGGCTGGTGACCTCCGGCATCGACGGCGTCTATCCGCCCGGCCTGCCGGTGGCCGAAGTCACCAATGTCGAACGCAACACCGCCTACCTGTTCGCCAATATCACCTGCAAACCGGTCGCCGGTGTGAACAACCATGCACAGGTGCTGGTACTGGGGCCGATGCCGGCAACACCGGAACGCCCCGAAGAGACCAAGGAAGTCACGCCGCAGAAGAAAAGGAAAAAATCCTGATGAGCGGCTCATCGATGACGCCGCAGGAACTGCTGCTGCCGGTCCGCCCGGGCTTCATTTTTGTGACGCTGGTGGCGGCATTGCTCGCCAACCTGCTGTCATGGTCAGGCTGGATGGCCTGGCTCGTGCCGGATTTTGTCGCGCTGCTGGTGCTTTACTGGTGCATTCACGAGCCTCGCAAAATCGGCTTCCTCGCGGCATGGCTGCTCGGCCTGCTGATGGACATCGCCGACGGCAGCCTGTTCGGCGAACACGCGCTGGCCTACATCATCCTTGCTTACGCCGGCATGGCTCTGCACCGCCGCGTACAGCGTTTCTCGATGGCGCCACAAATCCTGCACGTGATCCCGCTGCTGCTGTTCACCGATTGCGTGGTCCTGCTGGTACGTGCGCTCGCCGGCGCCGATTTCCCAGGCTATGCCTACTTCCTCGGCAGCTTTGCCGGCG
>JBILYA010000175.1:0-5164 GCA_044378065.1 Burkholderiales bacterium
GCGAACACGTGGATTCGAATTTCGGCGATGTCCTGCTGCTGCGTGAGCATGTTCACACCGCTGCGGACGGCAAGAAATACCTGGTACTCCACGGCGATGAATATGATCAGGTCACCGCGATGCACCGCTGGATATCCGTGCTCGGCGATATTTCTTACACCTTCCTGATCCACCTCAACCGCATGTTGTCATGGCTGCGCCGCAAACTCGGCGTCAGCGGCCACTGGTCACTGGCCGACTATGCCAAGCGCAACGTACTGCAGGCTGTAAGTTTCATCAGCGATTTCGAAACCGCTGTGGCGCGTACCGCCGCGCATCGCGGTCTTGACGGTGTGATCTGCGGCCATATCCACACCGCCGCGCTGCGCAAAATCGAGAATGTCACCTACATCAACTGCGGTGACTGGGTGGACAGCTGCACCGCAGTCGTGGAACACATGGACGGCAGGATGGAACTCGTACGGTGGGAGCCGCAAGTGGACGCGGCGCTGGAAGACTCCGGCAAGGTTGTCCGCCTGCATGCTGATGCCGCATAAAATAATTGAATTAAATCAAATACTTGAATAATTTCCGCATCCAGCCCGGTCAACGCCCCGTGCAGACCTTGCGCTCAACACCCCTGATCATGCTGGCTCTGGCCATCACACCGCCAATGCCGGTACACGCCGCCTTCAACGAGCCTGCGGAAGCCACTCCAGTACGCGACGCCGACTATGACAACGGGGTCAAGGCGATCAAGGCGGAAAACTGGCCGCAAGCGATCACCCTCCTGGAAAGTGCAGCAAAAAAACATCCGCGCAGTGCCGATGTGCACAACCTGCTGGGCTACGCCAATCGCAAGAGCGGCGACCTCGAGCGCTCGTTCACTCACTATCAGCGCGCGCTTGATCTGGACCCGGATCATCGCGGCGCCCATGAATACATCGGGGAAGCCTGGCTGATGCGCGGCGATGTGGCGAAGGCCCGCGCGCATTTGAACGAGCTTGCCCGTCTGTGTCGTTCGGACTGTGAAGAATTCCGTGACCTCGCCCAGGCTATTGCCAAGTTCGAGAACGGGCAACGGCCCCGTTAAACTGTACAGACTCGAACCCTGACCGCTTTCACCAAGAGCAAAACGCCCATGCCATTCAGTACTGTCCGCCTCCTCGCATGCGCGGCCGCGCTGCTGCTGACAACAACAACGGCAACGGCGATTGCCGCAGAGCGCTTCAGCTTTGCCGCAATCGGTGACATGCCCTACCGCGAGGCCCATTTCCCGCACTTTGAGCGGCTGATCACCAGAATCAATGCCGCCGGCCCGACGTTCACCGTCCACGTCGGCGACATCAAGAACGGCGTTTCGTTCTGCGATGACGACGTGTACCGGCGCATGCGCGGTCTGTTCGACCGCTTTGAAGCGCCACTGTTTTACACGCCCGGGGATAACGAGTGGACGGACTGCCACCGCATCGGCCCCGCAGACCGCTCCGCTTCCGACCCAGTTGAACGCCTGCAGCACCTGCGCAGCGTCTTTTTCCCGGGCAATATCAGTCTCGGCCGCAACCCTGCCCCACTGGAGCGGCAAAGCACGGATCCCCGGTTCACAAAGTTCGTCGAAAATGCGCACTGGCGGCACAGTGGCGTGCATTTCGCCACCGTTCACGTGGTCGGCAGCAACAACAACCTGCAGCGCAACCAGGCGGCAGTCAATGAATACGCCGAACGCAATTCCGCCAACCTGGCATGGATCAACACAACCTTCGACAGAGCCGAAGCGGCAAAAGCACCGGCTGTCGTCATCGTACTGCATGCCGATCCGTGGTGGGAACTCGACGGTCGCGAAGATCAACGCTCCGGATTTACCGATACCATCCGACTGCTCAAGGACCGTATCGTCCGCTTCGGCAGACCGGTGCTGTTGATCCATGGGGACAAGCACCGTTTCATCGTGGACAAGCCGCTGTATCAAAACCGGCAGTTGATCTACAACGCAACGCGGCTGATGGTGTTCGGTGACCGGGAAGTTCAGGGAGTGATGGTCACCGTCGATGCCGATGACCCCGACGTATTCAACTTCCGCACGCTGACCGTCCCGGAAAATATCGAACCGTTTGCCGCACCTAAACCGGCGCCCTGAACACGGGCCGGCTTTTAACGTTCAGGTTCCGCAGAAGGTCTGGTAGCCGGCCGACTCGCTCGCCGTCGCCGGATCGGCGTAAGCAGCGAATTCATTTTTTTCATCGAACGGCTGCTGCAATACCGTCAGCAGTTGTTCGAAGGGCGCGTAGTCACCGAGATCCACCGCGGCCGCCAGCGCTTCTTCAACGCGATGATTGCGCGGGATATACACCGGACTGACTGCACGCATCGCCTTTGCACGCTGCGTCAGCGCCACTGATTCGGTATTCTGTCGCGCACGCCAGCGTGGTAGCCACGCATTCAAGGCCGTGTCATCGGCATACAGCTTGCGCAGAAAACCCTCGCGCGAGGCATCTGCAGCTTCCGCAGCATCAGCCAGTCGGCGGAAGGCCCGGGTGAAATCCACACTTTGGCCTTCCATGCCCTTCAGGAATTCCTGCGCGAGTTCAAGATCATCCGTCTCAACGCGCGTCAGCCCGAGCTTCAGACGCATGCCGCGCAGCCAGTAGTGTTCATACCGGGACTGGAAAGCCTCAAGGATTTCCATCGCCTTCTGCACCGCAAGATCCTGATCATCATTCGACTCAGTCGCGAGCAGCGGCAACAGCGCTTCGGCAAAACGCGCCAGATTCCAGTTCGCGATCGGCGGCTGGTTGGCATAGGCATATCGGCCCTGCTCGTCGATCGAACTGAACACCGTCGCCGGGTTGTAGTGGTCCATGAAAGCGCAGGGACCATAGTCGATGGTCTCACCCGTCAGCGTCATATTGTCGGTATTCATCACACCGTGAATGAAGCCGACGTTCATCCAGCGTGCGATCAACTCGGCTTGGCGTTCACACACTGCGCGCAGCAGGCCAAGGTAAGGATCAGACTGCCCCTTGATCTCCGGATAGTGGCGCGCAATGACGTAGTCGGCCAGTTTGCGCAACGTCGCATCATCGCCGCGCGCGGTGACAAACTGGAAGGTGCCGACGCGAATATGACTCGCCGCCACGCGCGTCAGCACTGCACCGGGCAGATTGCGTTCGCGGCGCACGGTTTCACCGGTAGTCACTGCCGCCAGTGCGCGCGTGGTCGGGATACCCAGCGCATGCATGGCCTCGCCGATGATGTATTCACGCAGCACCGGGCCTAAAGCTGCCTTGCCGTCGCCACCGCGTGAAAACGGTGTGCGACCGGAACCCTTGAAGGCGATATCGCGACGTTTGCCATGTTTGTCGATGACTTCACCCAGCAAAAGCGCGCGACCATCGCCGAGTTGCGGCGAGAAACCGCCGAACTGATGGCCGGCGTAAGCTTGGGCGATCGTTGCAGTGCCTTCGGGGAGTTTTTTGCCGGAAAAAATCTGTGCGCCTTCCGGTGAATCCAGCACTTCCGCATCCAAACCCAGCTCTTCTGCCAAAGCATGGTTGAGCTTGATCAGTTTCGGCTCCGCCACTTCCGCAGCTTTCCAAGGCACATACATCCCCTCCAGATCACGGGCGTAAGTGTTATCAAAGGAAAACACGTTAGAAGCCATGTCGATAACTTCTGTCAAAACACCACAACACTGCGGATCGACTCCCCGGAATGCATCAAATCAAACCCCTTGTTGATGTCTTCCAGCTTCAGCTTGTGCGTGATCAGATCGTCAATGTTGATCTTGCCGTCCATATACCAGTCGACAATCTTCGGCACGTCACGGCGACCCTTTGCGCCGCCGAATGCGGTGCCTTTCCACACACGTCCGGTAACCAACTGGAACGGCCGCGTCTTGATCTCCTGTCCAGCGCTGGCAACACCGATGATCACTGAAACGCCCCAACCCTTGTGGCAGCACTCCAGCGCCTGGCGCATTACATCAACATTACCGATGCATTCGAAGCTGTAGTCGGCGCCGCCCTTGGTGAGGTTGACCAGATAAGGCACAAGGTCGCCGCCGACCTCCTTCGGATTGACGAAATGGGTCATGCCGAATTTTTCGGCGAGCGGTTTGCGGGCGTCATTCAGGTCAACGCCGACAATCATGTTGGCACCGGCGAGCCTCGCGCCCTGGATCACGTTGAGGCCGATGCCGCCGAGACCGAACACCACCACATTGGCGCCCGGCTCCACTTTGGCGGTATTGATCACCGCGCCGATACCGGTGGTGACGCCGCAGCCGATATAACAGACCTTGTCGAAAGGCGCGTCCTCGCGGATTTTGGCCAACGCGATTTCCGGTACCACGGTGTAGTTGGCGAAAGTCGACGTGCCCATGTAATGAAATACCCGCTCACCGCCCACCGAGAACCGGCTGCTGCCGTCGGGCATCACGCCCTGCCCCTGGGTAGTGCGGATCGCCTGGCAGAGATTGGTCTTGCCGCTCAGGCAGTATTCGCACTTCCGGCATTCCGGGGTATAAAGGGGGATGACATGGTCGCCCTTCTTCAGGCTGGTCACGCCAGGCCCGATATCGACCACCACACCCGCACCCTCATGGCCGAGGATGGCCGGGAACAGGCCTTCAGGGTCTGCGCCTGAACGCGTGAATTCGTCGGTATGGCAAATACCCGTAGCCCTGATTTCGACCAGCACTTCGCCCGCGCGCGGCCCGTCCAGATCGACGGTTTCAATGGTCAGCGGTGCGCCGGCCTTGTGCGCGACGGCGGCTTTGACTTTCATCGGTTATGCTCCCGGAATATTGTCTTTTGAAGAACAGCCATTTTAACGCCTGCATTGGCGTTACACTTATGCCATGAAGCGTATTTACCGCGGTCGTTTTGCCCCCTCTCCCACCGGTCCGTTGCACTTTGGTTCACTGGTCGCCGCAGTCGGCAGTTATCTCGACGCCAAAGCCAATGGCGGGATCTGGCTCGTGCGCATGGATGATCTCGACCAGTCCAGGACCGTTCCCGGCGCCGCAGACATCATCCTGGGTTCACTGGAAAAGCTGGGTATGGCCTGGGATGAGACGGTGGTCTATCAAAGCACGCGCAGCGCAGCTTACGAGTCTGCGCTGAAGATCCTGAAAAAACGCAAACTGATCTATCCCTGCGCCTGCAGCCGCCGCGAAATCGCTGAT
>JBILYA010000176.1:0-5144 GCA_044378065.1 Burkholderiales bacterium
AGATTTTCTTCAGTGACATCTTCCTTCAGCCCCCGAAACTCGTCTGCGAGTGCGGTGCGGAAGCAATCAAACATCGGACGGATCGCGATTTCCGAATACTTGGCGCCCATGATCTGCGCCTGTGCCTTTGCATCCTCGCAACTCATGCCTGCGGTATATTGCGAGGGCATCATCACCGCATGCACCTTGTCAGCACCCAACGCATCCACCGCCACCGCCAGCGTCAGTGCCGAATCGATACCGCCGGACAAACCGAGCAGCGCGCCGGGGAATCCATTCTTGCCCAGATAGTCGCGCACACCCATGGTCAGCGCAGCGTAGACATCCTGCTCCAGCGTGGTCACCGGGGCGATTTCGCCCTTATTCGGCGTACCACCGGCCAGTTCAACCAGAGCCACCACCTCCTTGAACGCCGGAAACTGATGCGTCAACTCGCCACGGCCGTCCACCGCAAAAGAGGCGCCATCAAACACCAGCTCATCCTGGCCGCCAACCTGGTTGGCATACACCAGCGCCATGCCGGTCTTGCCGATGCGTTCACGAACCACTTCATAACGCGTCAGCTGTTTATTGACGTGGTATGGCGACGCATTCAGCACCAGCAACAGCTGGGCGCCGGCATCACGAGCCGCCCGCGCCGCAGGCTCTTCCCAGACGTCGGCGCAGATATTGATGCCGACGCGCACACCTTCATGCTCGAACACGCAAGGCGCATCTCCGGAATCGAAGTAGCGCTCCTCGTCGAATACAGTGTAGTTGGGCAAAGTGCGTTTCAAATAAGTGGCAACGATCTTGCCGTCACGAATCACCGAAGCCGCGTTGTAGCGCCTGCCGCCGATCTGGTGGGGGTGGCCCAGCACGAGAGTAATACCGGTGACTTCCGCGATCAGCCGCTGGAATACGCGGTCGCAGGCCTGGAAAAAATCGTCCCGCAACAGCAGGTCTTCCGGCGGATAACCCGATAATGCCAGTTCGGTGGTCAGCAACAGGCTGGCGCCTGCCGCTTTTGCGCGACGGGCGGCGTCGCAGATTTTCGCGGCATTGCCATCGAGATCACCCACCGCAACGTTCAGTTGTGCAATCGCTATTTTCATAGCGCTAATATATCATCGACACGCATGCCTTTTGACGCGACGCCGCCGTGAACCTGCAAGTCGCAACATCCCTTGACGACGTTGATCCGCAAGCCTGGAACCGGCTGGCCGGAGATGATCCGTTCCTGCAATACGCCTTCCTGCACGCCCTGCACGAAACCGGTTGCGCCTGCCCCGATACCGGGTGGACCCCGCAGTACCTGCTGCTCAAAGACGGCGATGCGCTGACGGGCGCCATGCCGCTGTATCTGAAGCAGCACTCCTACGGCGAATATGTGTTCGATTGGGCCTGGGCGGATGCCTACCAGCGCCACGGCCTCGCCTACTACCCGAAACTGCTTAGCGCCATCCCCTTTACCCCGGTGGTCGGTGCACGCATTCTTGCTGCGGAGTCACATCATCGCGACCGCCTGATCGCCGGCGCCATGGAACTGGCAGGACAAAACGGGATCTCTTCGCTGCACATCCTGTTCCCCTCCGGAGCAGACCTGGACGATCTCAGACGCCACGGACTGATGCTGCGGCAGGGTCTGCAATTTCACTGGCGCAACGAAGGCTACGCTGACTTTGAACAGTTTTTGTCGCACCTCAGTCACGACAAGCGCAAAAAAATACGTCAGGAACGGCGCAAGGTGCGTGATGCCGTTATCCAATTTGACTGGCTCGAGGGTCAGGCCATCGGAGAACAGGACTGGAAATTTTTCCATCGCTGCTACCGCCAGACCTACCGCGAACACCACTCCGCCCCCTACCTCAGCCTAGAGTTTTTTCAGCGCGTCGGTGCTGCAATGCCCGAGAATTTCGTATTGGTCCGCGCATTGCGCGAAGGCCAACCCGTCGCCGCCTCCCTGCTGGTACGCAACGCCACCCGGCTCTATGGCCGGCACTGGGGCGCCATCGAGCATCACCCCATGCTGCATTTTGAGACCTGCTATTACCAGGCCATTGAATACGCCATCGCGCGCGGCCTCCAGGTATTCGAGGGTGGCGCCCAGGGAGAACACAAGATGGCGCGCGGCTTGCTGCCTGTGACTACGCAGTCGGCGCACTGGCTGGCGCATCCCGAATTCGCAGAGGCCGTCAGCCGCTATCTGGAGCGTGAAACGGCGTTGCTCGATGAACATGGCCGCACGCTGGCTGAACGCAACCCGTTCAAGTCCGCTTGAATCCCCGCTGGCACCTCACAAAAGATGTCCGGCAAAACCATCTTCCCGTATAGTGGCGGCCTCGAAACCTGGACTCAACCATGAAGTTCTGCAGCGAATGCGGCGCCGCCGTCAGCCTCAAAATCCCCGCCGGTGACTCACTGCCCCGCTACGTCTGCGACGCCTGCGCCACGATTCATTATCAGAATCCGAAAATGATCGTCGGCTGCATCGCGGAATGGGAAAACCGCATTTTGCTGTGCCGTCGCGCGATCGAACCGCGCATGGGATTGTGGACGGTGCCCGCCGGTTTCATGGAAAACGGCGAAACCACCGCACAGGGCGCCTCCCGCGAAACGCTGGAAGAAGCCAATGCCCGCGTTGAAGTCGGCCCGCTGTACGCGATGTACAACATCCCGCACATCAACCAGGTCTATATTCTGTTCCGCGCCCGTCTGCTGGATCTTGATTTCAGCGCCGGCACCGAATCACTGGAAGTGAAACTGTTCGACGAGGCGGATATCCCCTGGGAACAGATTGCTTTCGCCACGGTGCGCAACACACTGACCCACTACTACACCGACCGCAAGGCCGGCGAATACCGTTTTCACCTCGGCACGATCGAACGCGCCCCCGCCCGCAACTAAACCCGGCGGCTGAAAGACTCAGGCTGCACGCAGCGCGTCAACGATGCTCAGCCGCGCAGCCCGCACCGCCGGCAGAAAACCGCCGATCACCCCCATCAGCACCGCAAACAGCATCGACGTCACGATAATCCGCGGCGTCAGCGTGAAGCTGAACGCCAACTCTGAAAACGACTGCCAGTTCAGCGTAGAAATGTGGATGAACTGCATCAGCGACGCCAGCATCAGGCCGGCAACGCCGCCGACGACACCCAGCAACACTGCCTCCAGCAGGAAGGTGGCCAGAATGCTGGTCCGGCGAAAACCGAGTGCGCGCAGCGTGCCGATTTCCCCGGTGCGGTTCGCCACTGCGGCATACATGGTGATCATCGCGCCGATCATCGCACCGACCGAAAAAATCACCGACAGCGTCAGCCCCAGATAACTGATGAAGTTCGACAGCGCCTTTGACTGATCCTCAAAAAATTCACGCTCCGCCTTCACATCCAGCGTCAGCCGCGGATCGTTCTCCAGTCGAGCCTTGATCTCCGGCAGGGTCGCCGGATCGGCCAACCGCGCCACCACCGCCGACCAGGCATTGCGCCGGAATGACTGCAGTAGTTGATCGGCATCGGCCCACACCTCGGAGTCGTAAGCCGAGCCCTTGGCTTCAAAAAGGCCAACGACTCGCCACTCACGCCCACCGAAACGCAACAACGAACCGACCGCCGCGCCTTCAAAGCGCTGCGCAATGCTCGAACCGACAATAACTTCGGCTGAACCCGGCTTGAAAGAACGGCCTTCGATGATGCGCAGCTGCGGCCGCAGTTCAAAGGCGGCGAGGCCGACACCGCGCGTCGTGACATTGGTGGCCACGCCGGAATCACGCTTCGGCAGCGTGATCAGCACCACCACTTCCTTGGACGCCAGCCGCAGGCCATTGCCGCCGATGGCAATCTCCGGTTGCGTTTCGACCACCGCCGCCTGCATGCGGTCGACCACGCTGGAAATCTCGGCACCGGAGGCGCGCCGTGTGACATGAATATTGTCGGGCTGGCCGGTCGCAATCAAGGTTTGCCGCAGACCGGTATCGAGCATCTGCACCGCCGCAAACACAAACACCACCAGCGCCATGCCGCCGGCGGTCAGCGCCGTGGTCAGCTTGCGCGTCCACAGATTGCGGACCGTATAGGAAAACGGCAGCGCCATCAGCCCACCGCCCTCAAGCCTTCAACGATGCGCACCCTTGCCGCCCGCCAGGCCGGCACCACAGCCGCCGCTACACCGACAACCAGCGCACAGGCAAATTGCAACCACACGGTTTCCGTACTCACCTCAAACACCGGAAACAGCGTACCCATCTTGGCCCCGAACCAATCGGCCACCGGGAAAGTCAGCAACACGCCCAGCCCGGCACCGGCAAACGCAATCGCCAGCGATTCGCCGTAAATCAGCCCTCCGAGAAAGCCCGGCCCGAAACCCAGCGCCTTCAGCGTCGCGTGCTCACCCACGCGTTCGCGCGCCGTCATCGCCATGGTGTTGGCCATCACCGCCAGGATGATGAAAATCACCACAAAAGACACGATACGGATGGCGATGACAATGGCCTCGGTCTGCTTGATAAAACCGATCTGGAAAGCCTTCTCCGTCTCGGTGAGCGTTTCTGCCGGTGAATTGCGGAACTGCGCGTCGATGGTCGCGCTGATTTCCGCCGCCCGCGACACATCGCTGACCTGCACCACAAACACGCCGACCTGGTTAGCGCGTTGAGGCGCACGACTGCGCACCGTCTCGTTCAGATAGTCCCAGTGAAAGAAAAACTGCGAGGTATCGGTTTTCAGCGTCGCGCCTTCGTAAATTGCCCGCACGACAAATTCCCAGTTGCCGGCAAAGATTGTTCCCCTCAGAGGCACCACATCGCCGAGCTTGAAACCGTAGGTGTCCGCCAGCTTGCGTCCGACCACCGCGCCCTTGCGGTCGCGCATGAAATCGCGCAACTGATCCGGATGAATGCGGTATTCCGGGTACATCGCCAGGTAGGGCCCGGGATCAATCGCAAACTGCGGAAAAAAATTCTTCGGCTCCTGATACACGCCGGCAAACCAGTTGGCCGACGCCACCGAGCGCACACCATCGAGACCGCGGATCTTGTCGCGGTAATGCACCGGCAGCGGCACCACCAGCGACACCGCGCTGCGCGTCACCAGCCGGTCCGGTGCCGCGGAATTGGCACCGGTGTACCAGGCATCGACCACGGTCTGCAGCAGCCCGAAGGACAGGAT
>JBILYA010000337.1:0-3131 GCA_044378065.1 Burkholderiales bacterium
ATCCCGGCGTGATTTACGCCTCGATGTCGGGCTTCGGCCAGACGGGCCCTTACGGCCATAAAGGCGGCTTCGACATCGTCGCCCAGGGCATGTCCGGCGTCATGATGATGACCGGCCACCCCGGCGGCCGTCCTGCCAAGGTTGGCATCGCGATGAACGATATCGCCAGCGGGGTTACCGCGCTTTACTCCATCCTCGGCGCCTTTATCGGCAAGCTGCGCCACGGCAAAGGCCAGTATCTCGAAACCTCGCTGCTCGAAGCCGGATTGGCCTGGACGCACTGGGAATCGGGCGCTTTCTTCGGCGGCGGCGAAGAGCCGCTGGCCACCGGCACGCGGCACCGCCGCTCCACACCTTACCAGGCTTACAAGACCCAGGACGGTTATGTCACCGTTGGCGCCAACAACAACAAGTTGTGGTCGAACTTTTGCAACATCACCTGCAATAAGCCGGAATGGCTGACCGATCCGCGTTTTGTCGATCTGCCCTCACGCCTGAAAAACATCGATGCGCTGGAAGTGGAAATCGAGAAGGTCTTCGCCACCCAACCGACTGCCCATTGGGTTGAAAAACTCGATGCAGCGCAGGTGCCCGGCGGCCCGGTCTATACCTACAAGCAGATCCTGTCCGACGCGCACATTAAAGCGCGCGACATGGTCATCGAATACGACCATCCGAAAATTGGCCGCATGAAATCCATCGGCATCCCGGTCAAATCCAGCGGCGAACTGACGTCCGTCCGCCAGCCCGCGCCCTGGCTCGGCCAACATTCCGCGGAAACCGCACGCAGCATCGGCATGGCTGACGGCGACATTGAAACGCTGTTTGCCGAAGGCGTGCTCTACGACAAATACCGCGGTGCATCCGCCGCCTGAGGAGGACCCATGTCCACTGCCTGGTTGCTGCTGATTGCCGCGGGACTGCTGGAAGTGGTGTGGGCGATCGGTCTGAAATACAACGAAGGGTTTTCCCGTCTGGTACCCAGCATAATCACCATCGCAGCCATGATCGCCAGCGTCTGGCTGCTGGCCATGGCACTGAAATCGATTCCGGTCGGCACCGGCTATGCGGTGTGGACGGGGATCGGCGCCGTGGGCACCGCCATCCTCGGCATCATCCTGTTCAACGAAGCCGCCACTGCAGCCCGCATCTTCTGCATCGGGCTGATCGTTGCCGGAATATTCGGATTGAAGCTCGCCTCCAGCAGCAGCTGAAGCCGCTTGCGGGACTACTTCGCTGCTGCGGGTGCCGGCGCTTCCGTTACCGCAGCCGGTGCGGGTTCCGGAACGTATTCATCCATCACACCTTCCAGTTCGCACTGATCGCGACCGCGGGTCACCGTCAGGCTGCCGGTGATCTTGCCGGGCATACCGCAGAAGCGTTCACGGTCGATATCACGGAACAGGAATTTCACGAACTGCTTTTCATGGTCAATCAGAAAAGCCCCCTTCTCTTCCTTGAGCGTGACGATGGTGACATGCCCGGTGTCCTCCCACTTGCTGTAGGCGTCATCGCGCACGATGTGCACCGAACAGGTTCTGGGCTTCCACTTCGAATAATAGGCAATGCTCTTGGTGCGGCCTCCGATCAGTTCTACCGCAATACGCGCATGACGGTCCTCGGTGCCGAGCTTGCACGTCAGCTTTTCCAGTTTGCCCTTCATCACCGTTGATGCCGGTTTCTGCTGCGACTTGTCGCAACACGGCTTCTTCGCCGCGGCATTCTGCGGTGCAGCCTGCTGGGCTGCCGCTGACGTGGACAGCAGCGCCGAAAAATAAATATAAGCTATTGTTTTAAAAGATAAATAATTCATTGTCGTCATTAAAAATAACGGCATTAAATCGCTGCCACGATGGCATCACCCATCTCTTTGGTTCCCGCCTTGCCGCCGAGATCGCCGGTCAGATTTTTACCTTCGGCAACCACCTTGTCGACTGCCACATCAATCAGTTTCGCTGCTGCCGTAGCTTTCGGATCATTGCGCGTGCGGCCCAGCCATTCGAACAGCATCATGCCGGACATGATCATCGCGTAAGGGTTGGCGATGTTCTTGCCCGCGATGTCCGGCGCCGAACCATGCGTAGCCTGCGCCATCGCCTGCTTCTCGCCGACCACCAGTCCGGGCGCGAGGCCGAGACCGCCGACAAGACCCGCACCAAGATCGGTCATGATGTCGCCGAACTGGTTGGTAGTGACCACCACATCATATTGCTGCGGCTTCATCACCGCCTTCATCGCGAAACCGTCGATCAGCACTTCTTCGAACTCGACGTCCGGATAGTTTTTTGCCATTGCGCGGCATTCGCGCGCGAACATGCCGCAGACCAGACGATAGACCGGCTCCTTGTGCAGCGCAGTAACCTTCTTGCGTTTGCGCGTGCGTGCGATCTCGAAAGCTTCACGCGCGACGCGGCTGGCGCCCTTGCGGGTGACCACACGCATACCGACGGCAATTTCGTCATTGGGCTGGAATTCGCCGGCGCCGGCGAACACCACACTGCTCGACTGCATGCCCTCCGTGGTTTCGCGCAGGAACACGATGTCGACGTTTTTGTGCAGCGACGGCAGGTTGGGATAGGACTTGACCGGCTTGACGTTGGCAAACAGCTCGAACTTCTTGCGCAGCGGCGGATTGATCCAGGTGTTGTCGGTGCGCGGATAGGCGTTGTGGCCGATGGGGCCCTGCACCCAGCCATCAACCGTTTTCAGTGTTTCAACCGTGATCTCCGGCATGGTATGGCCATGGGATTCGTGCCCCTTCCTGCCGATCGGCAGCGGAAGCCACTCGATCTGCAGACCTGCCTTTGCCGCAGCCGCCTTCATCACCTTGACGCACTCCGGCACCACCTCCAGTCCGATGTCGTCGCCTTCGAGAATTCCCAGTTTGTACACTTGAACTGCTCCTCTTGGTAATCCGCTTTGTTTTGCGCCGTTATCCGGCATCGTGTTGTTCTGCCGCTTATTCCGTAATGTCGCCGATCTGCTTGACCACCTGCACGAAGCGCTCGTTCTGCTCGCGCATGAAGGCGGTGAAATCTTCGGGCGAATTGCTGACGATGACTTCCGCTCCGATGTCATTGACGCGTTTGATCACTTCCGGATCTGCCATGGCCTTCACCGCTGCGGCAAAC
>JBILYA010000179.1:0-5104 GCA_044378065.1 Burkholderiales bacterium
TCAGCGGACGCGTGAAACGCTCCATGCGCGCGCTGGTGGTGGTACCGATGCAGATCGGCGCGTAGCCCGAAGGATGCGCCTGCGTCTCACCGACCCATTTGACGTTGGGGGCGGTGTGCACCACCGCATGTCCCTTCAGATCGAAACGGGTCTTGCGACCATGGTCGAACATGTGGATCTGCGTGGCATCACGGATGCCGTACAGCGTCTGGTGCAGCGTGACCGTATCGTTGATACGCAGTTTTCGGACCTGCTCTTCCGTCACCGGCATATTGAGTTCGTAGTGCGCCATATCGGTATCCCGTATCTAGTACCCGTACGTCAGGCCTTGCGGCGTGAAGGTGGCGCGCGCGCGCCGCGCCGAATGGCACTGCATATTGACCGCAACAGGGTTCATCGTGATGTGCGTGGCTGCCGTTTCAACATGCACCGCAAACGCGGTGGAATCGCCGCCCAGGCCCTGGGCGCCGACGCCCAGTTTATTGACCACGGCACTGAGTTCAGCTTCAAGCTTCGCGCCTTCCGGATCTTCACATTGACTGCCCAGCGGCCGTGTCGCCGCGACTTTGGACAGGTGCACGCACAGATCAGCCGTACCGCCAACGCCGACGCCGACAATCACCGGCGGGCAGCTCTTGCCCCCGGCCTCAAGCACGCAGTCAATGACAAAGGTCTTGATCGCGTCGATGCCGTCAGCGGGTATCGCCATTTTCAGCCACGAGTTGTTCTCCGAACCCGAACCCTTCGGAATCATCTCGATCGACAGCGTTTCAGCCTGCGCTGAAAAATCGATATTGATCACCGGCACATGACGGCCGCCGGAGGTATGCAGATTCTTGCGGGTGGTCGGATGCACCACCGAAGAGCGCAACGGATGTTCCTGGGTCGCACGGGTACAACCGCTGATGATTGCCTGCTTGAGCGCATGGCCATCCACCTCGATGCCGCCGCCGATCACCACGTTATAGATCGGGATGCCGGTGTCCTGGCACAGCAGATTGGTGTTGTCTTCGGCCACAGTGATGTTGCGGATCATTGTGCCGAGAATCGCCTTGCCGGTGGCATTGGTTTCCGCGCTATCCAGTCGCTGGAAACCCGCTTTGATATCCGGCGGCAACATTTTCAGCGCGCGGATATACAGCTCCTTACTCGCCTCTTCTACCTGCTTGAGATCAACCTTCACGAATGCACCTTCACTGGAATAAAAACCCGGCAGCCGCTGCGGGGCGTTGCGCCCGCGCAGGCCGGCTGCCGTGACTGTTGCCTTACTTCACCTGCAGATTGCGTTCCTTGATGATCTTCGCCCAGCGCTCGGACTCCACCTTGATGTCCTTCGTAAATTCCTCGGGCGTGTTACCGACGGTCACCATGCCGATTTCAGTAATGCGTTTGCGCAGGTCAGCACCGGCCAGAGCTTTCACGGTATCGGCATGCACCTTGGCAATCACTGCTTTCGGCGCACCCGTCGGCACCATGAAACCGAACCAGCCGAGATTTTCAAAGCCGGGCAGTGTTTCGGCGACCGCCGGCACATTCGGCAGTTGCGCAGAGCGTTCCTTGCTGGTTACCGCCAGCGCGCGCAGCTTGCCGGTATTGACGAAGGCAATCGCAGCCGAAAGGTTGGGGGTGACGAACTGGATCTGCCCGCCGACCAGATCGCTGACCGCCGGACCCTCGCCTTTGTACGGCACGTGGGTCACATCGATCCCCGACGCGTAAATGAAGTTCTCGGCGGCGAGATGGGTCTGGGTGCCGACGCCGGCCGAACCGAAGGTCATCGATTTCGGCTTGGCCTTGGCCATCGCGATGAATTCCTTCAGCGTTTTCGCCGGGTTACTCGGATTGACGACGATGGCCTGTGGTCCGCTCGCGACGTTGGTCACCGCGACCAGATCCTTTTCCGGATTGAACGGCATCTTCGCGTACATGTGCTGGTTGGCCGTAACAATGGAGCCGGATGTCATGAACAGCGTGTAGCCGTCGGGGGTTGACTTGGCCGCGATGTCGCCGCCGATGTTGCCGCCGGCACCCGCGCGGTTATCGACGATCACAGGCTGGCCCCAGCCTTCGTTGAGTTTCTGTGCCACCAGTCGTGCCACGATGTCGGTGGCGCCGCCGGGTGCAAACGGCACGATGATGCGTACCGGACGGGTCGGATAAACATCTGCGGCAAACGCGGTGGATGCGGCAAGCATGCATGCCGCGGCAATCATTCCTGCTCTGCTCATCATGGTCTCCTCACGGTCCGGCGTTACGTTGTTTGATTCTGTATTGCAACCCGCAAATCACGATACCCGACTTACAGCCCCAGCGCATCCGCGGCGAGACCGCGTAAATCCTTGGTCATTTTTTTACGGACGTTCGCGTAAGCCGGCTTTTTCGCGACATTGATCAGCTCAAAAGGATCTTTCTCCAGATCATAGAGCTCGTCGAGTTCGCCGTTGCGCGCGCGGTTGACCCAGTGGATGTATTTGTAGCGGCCGGTGCGGATGGCACGGAAACTCATGCCGACCAGCCACGGATAGGCGTTCTCCGCCCAGTATTCGACAAGAAAGGACTTTCGCCAGCCCGCGCGTTTGCCGCGGATCAGCGGCAGCAGTGAACGGCCCTGAATATGCGCGCCGGGCTTGCCGCCGGCAATTTCGAGCAGCGTCGGCGCGATGTCCTGCAGAATCACCAGATCGCGCACTTCGGAACCCGGCTTGATTGATTTCGGCCAGCGCACGATCAGCGGCGCGCGGATACCTTCTTCATAGGGGAAACGGCGCTCCGGTCCGAGACCATGCTCGCCGAAGAAATAGCCGTTGTCGCCGAGGAACAGGATCACTGTGTTGTCGAGCTCGCCGGTTTCCTCCAGTGTCTTGAACAGCATGCCGACGCCCTCATCCACCGCCGCCATCATCGCTGCACGCAGACGGATCTCCTCCTGTTTGCCGGAGTGGATGGCGTCATGCATGATTTTCGAGGCTTCGGTCTTGCGCAGCTCCACCGCCTCCGCCCATACCGGCTTGTGTTTGAGGAATTCGGTGGGCTTCTGCATGTTCGGCTTTTTCGGGAACACGCAGCCTTTGTACAGATGTTCGTGACGCTTGGCGGGCCGGTAACCATCCATCTTGAACGAGCCGTCGGCCGCCTGCTCCGCATCGGGGTGCACCGCCTTGTGCGCAAACCACAGCGACCAGGGCTTGCCGGCGTTCTTGCCCTTGCGCCGGCTTTGGCCTTTGATCCAGTCCACCGCCATCGTGTTCATGATGTCGGTGACATAACCCTTGTGCTGGACGTATTTGCCGTTCTCGTTGAGTTTCGGATCGTAAAGACTGCCGTGGCCGTCGTACGCGACCCAGAAGTCATATCCGGGGCGCGGCTTGCCGTCGTTGCCCATATGCCATTTGCCGATATGCGCGGTCTCGTAACCCAGGCGCTGCAGTTCGAGGTGATAGTTGGGCAGGCGGTGGCTGGCCATATCGCGGGCAACGTTGTCGATGATGCCGTGGCGGCTGGCGTATTGGCCGGTCAGGATCGACGCACGGTTCGGCGAACAGATCGACGTGGTATGGAAGGCGCGATCGAATTTCACACCCTCATGGGCGATACGGTCGATATGCGGCGTTTTCATGTACGGATGGCCGCCGGCGCCGAACTCGTCGAAGCGCAGATCATCCACCAGGATCAGCAGGATGTTCGGCTTTTTTGTTGCGCTTTTTTTTGCGGTGTTCTTTTTCATATGCCCCTCCTCCTTGCGGTTTGCCGCAATCAGACCAGGTTCAGCAGAAACGCCAGCACAACCACCAGCGACACTCCGGCCGCGACTGCGAGCAGCGTTTTCTGCCATTCGCGCCAGTCGAGAAATTCGATCATCAGCAGGCGCGCGCCACCGGCCATATGCGCTGACAGCAGCAGCACCAGACCGGTTTCGGCGAATTTCACCAGCGGGTTATGCGTCCACTCCAGAAAGCGGTCAAGCCCGGCCGCGCCGTGAAAGGCCTGGCCCAGCGCCCAGAAGTGCAACGGCAGGAAAAAAGTCAGCAGCAGGCCGGATGCACGGTGAACAATGAAGGCCCAGTACGCCGGATGATTGCGCGCGCGGAAGTCGTTCTTCATGCCTGGCCTCCGCCGAACACCGCCATCACTGCGCGCAGCCCCCACATCGCGAGACTGAGGCCGACGATTGCCGAAAACACATTGGCACTCCGGCCGCGCCAATTGAATGTTTCAGCGAGTATCGTGCGCAGGCCGATCGGCGCATGCACGGAAACCGCGGCGACAAAGAGCGCGTAAAACGCGAACCAGCCGGCGTTTCCCTGTGTGCGCCCGAGAATCTCCGCGCCGCTCAGGCCGCTGCGCACCGCGTAGATCATCGTGATCAGATGCACAACGACACACAGCGCCAGCACCATCGCGCTGATGCGTTGCGCGCCCCACAGCAGCACTTCGCTCCGCCGGCTCATACGCCGAAACCCCCTCCAAAAAAACCATATAACTTATTGTTTTTTAACATCTTTTAAATCTCGCCCGCTAACGTTGCTGCCAGTACGGCGCGCTTCAGTCCGGCAATGCCGGCAGTCGGCGACAGGCCCTTGGGGCAACGCTCGGTACAGTTCAGATGCGTGTGGCAGGCATGGCAGCCGGCATCACCGGCGACCGCGGCGAGTCGTTCAGCGCGTTCGGTATCACGTACATCGTTGACCAGCGTCCACGCGCGATTGAGCGCCGCGGGGCCGAGGTAATCCTTGTTCCAGGTCACCACGTCGCAGGCGCTGTAACAAACGCCGCAGCCGATGCATTCGATGCCGGCATCGACGCGCTTGCGTTCCTTCGACTCCGGGGACACCTGCGCAAATCCGTCCTTGCGCGTGGTGCTGCCCTTGAAACTGCCGCGCGCCTTGGCCCATTTGTCGAAGAACTCGCTCATGTCGGTGACCAGGTCCTTGATCACCGGCAGATTGCGCAGCGGTGCGATTTCGACCTTGTTGTCTTCGGCGACTTTCGACACATGCGTGCGGCAGGTCCAGCGCGATACGCCGTTGACCGTCATCGCACACGAACCGCAGACGCCGACGCGGCAGGCAAACCGGTAGGACAGCGTCGGGTCGCATTTACGCTG
>JBILYA010000180.1:0-5036 GCA_044378065.1 Burkholderiales bacterium
AAGCGACGCCCAGGCGCTCCATCAGCCTCATCACGATCTTGCCCGCCGTAGCGGTTGCCGGATCGGGACAGACGATAATGGAAGCCGCAAGGATGTTGGCGCGCAGCGCTTCACGCGTACGAACTTCCGGCAATGGAGTTCCGGCGCGTACCGCAACGCCGGTACCGACCTTGCCGATGTCCTTTACTGAAGAGATCGCCACCATGCCGGCAGAAACCAGATCCTGGATCAGTTGCGCGCTGAGGATGATCGCATCGACAGCTTCGCCGCCGACCATGCGGGCCTTCATCGCACCGACCGCGCCATAGGCAGCCTCGACACGATGCCCTGTGTCGCGTTCGAACGCCGCAATGACTTCTTCACAGACTGCCTGAGCTGCACCGGCGCTCAACAAACGCAATACCGCCATTTCCTTATCCCCCAGCGTTGTACAAGCGTCCGATGTTACCAGTCCGACCGCAGTGCTCCTACCCCCCCGGAATCCCCCTTGCACCGAAAGGAGGCATCACCTAGTCTCGTCAATAGAATGAAACGTATCCACAATGCGCGTCACGCGGCGGAAGCCCACCTGATCTGCGGCCTGCTACAGTCATGCGGCATTGCAGCAGTAGTGCGTGGCGAATGGCTGGCGGGCGGATTCGGCGAGCTGCCCCTCGATGCCTGCGCCGTATGGGTGACAAACGACCGCCAACTGGATGAAGCCGATCGCCTGCTCCGTGATTTCCTGCAGGGCCGGGTTGCAGCCGCAATGACCGATCAGCGCTGGCAATGCCCGCGCTGCAATGAATTCAGTGAAGGTCAGTTTACGGACTGCTGGCAGTGCGGCGCCGGCCGGCCCTGAAACACAATCAAGTCACTGCCGGGGTATTGGGTCTATCCGAAGCAATGCGCCCGTCCACCAGTTCAATGATGCGGTCGCAGCGCGCCGCCAGCCGCGGATCATGGATCACGATCAGCAGCCCGGTGCCCCGCTCACGGTTAAACTTGCGCAGCAGCGCAAATATCGTGTCGCTGCTGTGCGTATCCAGATTGCCCGTCGGTTCGTCGGCCAGCACCAGCTGCGGACCGCGCACCAGCGCGCGGGCAATCGCCACCCGCTGCTGCATGCCGCCCGACAGTTCGGTCGGTTTCTTGTCAGCGGCATCGTGCAGGCCGACCGCATCGAGCAGTTCCATCGCGCGTTCACGCAGATCGCTTTGCGGCACGCCGCGGCTGCGCCCCATCAATCCGGGCAGCATGACGTTCTCAGCGGCGGTAAACGCCGGCAGCAGGTGGTGAAACTGGAAAATGAAACCCAGCACTTCGTGCCGTGCCAGCGTGCGCTCATCGTCGTCAAATGCCGTGACATCACGCCCGCCCAGCTGATAACTGCCCCCTGATGCGCTTTCGAGAAGACCGAGAATATTCAACAGCGTGCTCTTGCCGGAACCCGAAGGACCGATCAGTGCGGTGAACTCGCCGTGATTGATCGCCAGATCAATACCATGCAGCACTTCCTCGGCATTGGGCAGGCCTGCGTTATAGGTTTTTTGAAGCCCGCGGATCTCGACCAGCGGCCCGGTTGTCTTGTTGGTCATCTCAGCCCCGGATCGCCTGCGCGGGGTCCAGCCGCGCCGCATTACGTGCCGGCAACACCGCAGCCATCAGGCCAAGCACAGCGGCACCGGCCACGACAAAACCAATCAGCTTGAAATCAAACGACAGCGAGAACAGCGCCTGTCCCTCGGCATTGCGCAGAATGCGACTGAACAGTGAAACCAGCATCATGCCCAGTACCGACCCCAGCAAGGCCCCGCCGACGCCGACGATCACGCCCTGGAGCAGGAACACGCTGAGCATCTGCCGGCGCGTGGCGCCGATCGCGCGCAGGATGCCGATCTCCTTGCGCTTCTGCACCACAGACACCACCAGCACGCTGGCGATGCCCAGCGAAACCACCACAGTGATGAAAAACCGGATCAGCAAAGTCATGATGTCCTGGTTCTTGATCGCGGCAAAAATCTGGTTGTTGGTCTGTATCCAGCTTTCGATCAGCTGACCCGACTGCGCACGCAGTTTTGCCGCAATGATTTCGGCCTGCATGATGTCGCGCACCGCCACATCGAGATTGGTGATGCGACCGGGAATGCCCAGCAGGCTCTGCGCCGCACGCAGATCGGTATACACATAACGCCGGTTCAGTTCGCGCGAACCGAGATCGAGCAAGGCTCGGATGCGGAACACTTCGCTGCCGCCCTGAGCGGTCTGCACGCGAAAGCGGTCGCCGAGTACGGCGCCGAGATCTTTGGCGAGTTCAATGCCGATCAGCGCATCACCGGGTTCGATAATCAGAACACCCGACTTGACCTTGTCATCCAGCTTGACCACACGCAGATAACGCTCCAGTTCGGTTCCGACGATGACCACGGAACGTGCAGCCTCGCCTTTGATGCCCAGCCCCGAACCGGTTGCCACCGGCGCCACGGCAATCACACCTTCCGTGGCTTCCGTCGCGCGCGCCAGTGTCGGCCAGCCGTCGATGGTGGTCAGTCGCTGAGGCCGCGCCTGGATTGAAGATAGTCTTGAAACGTCAGCGTCACCAGCCACCAGCGGCGCCACGATTTCCTCCGGCGGCTTGATGACAATATGCGCCTGCGCTCCGGTGACGCGTTTGATCAGATCGCCCTGCACTCCGGTGAGCACCGCCGTAATGAAAAAGATCACCGCAACGCCGATGGCGGCGCCGCCGATGATCAAAGCCGTCTGCATGCGCCCCTCGCGCAGGAAACGCAAGGCTACGGTCAGCTCAAACCCTAAAGCGTTCATCGCCGGTCGCGGACCCGGCTGCCGGCTTCCACTTCGCGGTTGAGGATCACACGATCACCGGCCTTGAGGCCCTCGGCAATCGCTACCCGCCCCTGGGTCTGCAATCCAACCTTCACCGCGACCTTGACTGCGGTGCCCTCGCGGTTCACCAGCACCCAGGGCGATTCCGTCTGCAACTGGCGCACGGCATCCGCCGGCAACATCAGGGTCTGCTTCAGCAAGGGCCCCTGCAGATCCATCGAAATCGTCATATCGGATTTGAGCAACGCCGGCGGCTTCGCCACATCCAGCCGCAGTTCGACCGAGCCGCGGCTGGCATCAATGCCGGGCGAGATGTAATTGACCACCGCTTCAAATCGTTCGGCGGGAAAAGCATCGGCTGCCGCCATCGCCACAGCGCCCTTGGTGATCAGCGGCAGATTCTTTTCATCAACCTGCACGATCAAGCGCACCGGACCGTCCAGCGCGAGGCTCATCATGCGCCGGGCGGGCTGCGCGATATCGCCGGGCTCGACCAGACGCTCCAGCACCACGCCGGTACCCGGCGCGCGAATGCGGGTCTGCGCGAGTTTGGCTTGCGCCGCCTCCAGCGCGGCAACCGCTTCAGCCAACTGGCTCTGCGCCTGCTGGGCTTCGGCACCGCTGGCGCCTTGCGCACCGGCCTGTGCCTTTGCACTGGCGAGTTGGCTGCGAGCGACATCCAGTTGGCGTTCGGTCTCCTCGACACGCGCCTGACTGATGAAGCCTTTGGCAACGAGGTCGCGGTTGCGCTTGTCATCACGCTCGGCCTGTAACAGATTCGCTTCGGCCTGCTTCAGTCCGGCCTGCGCTGTCGGCAGCGCCAGTGTCTGTACTGATTTGACCCGGGCCTGCGCACGCGTCAGTGCGGCACGTGCCTGCGCGACGGTGGCAGCCAGTTCACTGCGCTCCAGTTCCACCAGCACCTGATCCGCCTCGATGCGGGCGCCTTCGCGCACCAGCACTTTTTCAACGCGGGCGGTAATAGTGGCGCCGATTTCAACCTTGGCCGGCGGCAGCACACGACCGCTGGCCACCACGCTGGTCTGCACATCCGTGGCGGCAAGAGTCACGATGTCCACCTGGAGCGCCTTCGGCCGCAGCACGAAAAACAGCACCGCAGCCGCCACAACAGCCAGTGCAATGACCGGAACGATGCGGCGCTTGGGCAGGGTTACCGCCATGTTGATCTAACGACCCGCCAGGAAATCACGAATGCCGGCTTCATTGCGCAAATTCCAGATGCGCCGGATGGATTGACTGACTTCATCGGGTGTCGCTGCGCCGGAAAAACTGACCAGCCGCTGCGCCTTGTCTTCGAGTTCCTGGCGCGACAGCGTGTTGTCGGGATCGCCCTTGGGCGTATCAACGCGGCACTCCAGCGTACGGCCGTCGCGCGTCTGCACGGAGACCCGACCCAGCCAGCGCCGCGGATAGGCGCCGTCGACCTCGGGATCGAGCACCATCGTCACACGATCATGGAAGTTACGTATTTCATTGTTTTTTAATGATTTTTCTGTAAAGTCGGCAAGCGCGGCACGACCCAGCGTGGCGATCATCGCCAGCACGAAGCCCATCGAGAACTTCGACTGGTGAATGGTCTGCGGATCGGTCACCGGCCCGAGCACGTCAATTGCGCCCTGATGCACATGCGCCGTGACTTTGACGATGTCATCGGCCTTCAATTGATGCTGCCGCATCAGCGTCTGCAGTGCATCGGCGGCGGGATGGGTGTGACGGCAGGACGCATGGAATTTGAACGAGGTCTCCGCCGTGGCCCAGCGCGTGCCAAGACCATCGGTAAGCCAGCGCGCATCTGAATCGCTGGACATACCCGCCGCCATGCCCTGCTTGCCTTCGAAAATTTCCCGCGCACCGGTGAAACCGTCGCGGGCGATATAGGCCGCCATCAATCCGTCGGCGGCCGCTTTCGCGGTATGCAGTTGCTTGGAATCCGCGGCGTCGCGCAGGAATTCCCAAAGGCCTGCCGCCATCGTTCCGGCAGAACCCAGCGCATGCTGCATCTTTTCCGCATCCAGCTTCAGGATATGCGCCACGCCGGCAGCGGCAGCCAGTTTTCCTGCGGTACCGGTGGTGTGAAAAATCTTGTAATGCGAACGGCCGAGAAACTCGCCGACGCGAACACCGCATTCATAGCCGGCTACCGAAGCAGCAATCAGTTCCTTGCCGGTGGCGCCGACATCCTGCGCCGC
>JBILYA010000181.1:0-5026 GCA_044378065.1 Burkholderiales bacterium
GACTCAAGAGCAAGAACCCAAGGTCGCGATACAGATCCGCAACATGAATTTTTTCTACGGAAAATTTCAGGGTCTGAAGGATATCAATCTCGACATTATGGAGCACAAGGTCACTGCATTCATCGGACCTTCCGGTTGCGGAAAGTCGACGCTGCTCCGCGCGTTGAACCGGATGTACAGCCTGTATCCCGGACAGGTCGCAAAAGGGGAGATCAATTTTTACGGCCAGAATATCCTGGATCCCAATCAGGATCTGAACCTGCTTCGCGCACGCATCGGCATGGTGTTCCAGAAGCCAACCCCTTTCCCGATGTCGATTTACGACAACATCGCCTTTGGAGTACGTCTCTATGAAAACCTTTCCAAGGGGGAGATGGACGAGCGGGTGCAATGGGCGCTGACCAAGACGGCTCTGTGGAACGAGGCCAAGGACAAGCTCAACCAGAGCGGCCTCGCCCTGTCCGGCGGTCAACAGCAACGCCTTTGCATTGCCCGTTCGGTTGCAGTCAAACCTTCAGTCATCCTGCTCGACGAACCGACATCGGCACTTGACCCGATCTCGACGGCAAAAATCGAAGAACTGGTGAATGAACTCAAGTCGGAATACACCGTAGCCATCGTAACCCACAACATGCAGCAGGCCGCACGGGTTTCGGACTTCACCGCCTATATGTATCTCGGTGAAATGATCGAATACGGCAAGACCGATGAAATCTTCATCAAGCCGAAAAAGCAGGCGACCGAGGATTACATCACCGGGCGCTTCGGCTAAAGGCGGGCAATTCCCCGTCAGCCGGCAGCGCCGCGAACAGCCTTGGCGATTGCAGCAGCACAGCGTGTAGCTGCAGGGCGGGATTTCCCTTCTACCATGACCCGGATTACAGGCTCGGTTCCCGACGGCCGCAGCAATACCCGCCCGGCATCGCCCATGGCCCGCTCTGCCGCCGCAACCGCCTTCTGCACCGCCGGCGCCGCAACGATGTCGCGGGCGGAACCGCCGGCCAAACGCACATTCACCAGCACCTGCGGATAGAGTTTGAAGTCAACAGCCTGATCCAGTGTTTTGTCCGCGGTGATCAGCGCCTGCAGCACCTGCAAAGCCGACACAATGGCATCACCGGTGGTGTGCTGGTCCAGACAGATGAGGTGCCCTGAATTCTCGCCGCCGATCTGCCAGCCGCGTTTGTGCAGCATCTCCAGCACATATCGGTCACCGACCTTGGCGCGCTCAAAAGGAATCTTCAGTTTCGCCAGCGCCTGCGCCATCGCCAGATTGGTCATCTGCGTTCCAACCACACCACCGCGCAACTGCCGTGCGCGCTTGCGATGCGAGGCGATGACATAAAGCAGCTCGTCGCCGTCATAAATGCGCCCTTTGGCATCAGCCATGATCAGCCGGTCGCCGTCGCCATCGAGCGCGATGCCGATATCAGCCCTGGCCCGCTTGACCGCACGCTGCAGCGACTCGGCGTGGGTGGCACCCACACCCTTGTTGATATTGAAACCGTCCGGCTGCGCACCGACCGTCACCACATCGGCGCCGAGCTCATGAAATACATGCGGCGCAATGTGATATCCGGCGCCGTGTGCGCAATCCACTGCAATACGCAGGCCGTGCAGATCGAGAGTCGCCGGGAAGGTGCTTTTGCAGAATTCAATATAACGGCCCGCGGCATCATCCATGCGCCGCGCCTTACCAAGCCCGGCTGAAGATTTGCATTGGAGCGGCTGACCGAGCGCCGCCTCGATCGCCGATTCTGTAGCGTCAGCCAGTTTGTTACCGTCCGCGGAAAAAAACTTGATGCCGTTGTCCTGATAGGGATTGTGCGAGGCGCTGATCACAATGCCTGCGGACAGTCGCAGTGCACGCGTCAGATAGGCCACACCCGGCGTCGGCATCGGCCCGACCAGCAGCACATCCACACCGGCGGACGACAGCCCCGCCTCCAGTGCGGACTCAAGCATATAGCCTGATACACGGGTGTCCTTGCCGATCAGTACCGTGGGACGGCCGCTGCCGGCAGCCTTGCCCGCCAACACCTTGCCGGCGGCATAACCCAAACGCATTACGAAATCCGGCGTTATGGGGGCCTCGCCCACCGTGCCGCGCACACCGTCAGTACCGAAATATTTTCTGCTCATGGCCACACTCCCTGATGCGCAAGCGCATCGCTTAGTCCTTGTTTTTATTCGATTCTACAGCCTTCCACACTGCGAGCGCATCGCGTGTTGCCGCGACATCGTGTACCCGCAGAATCGATGCGCCGCGCTGCGCGGCAATCAGCGCCGCGGCAACGCTGCCGAAGACGCGCTCACCGACTTCACGCCCTGTCAGCGCACCGATCATCGATTTGCGCGAAAGTCCGGCCAGCACCGGCACACCGGCAGCAGCCACCCGATCCAGTTCACGCAGCAGTGACAGGTTGTGTGCCAGCGTCTTGCCAAAACCGAAACCGGGATCAATCACCAGACGTGATCGTGCGATGCCCGCCGACTCAGCCACCGCAATTCGTGCACGCAGATAGGCATCCACCTCAGCGACCACGTCGCGATATTGCGGCGCCTGCTGCATAGTCTGCGGCTGCCCCTGCTTGTGCATGATGCACACCGCGCAGTCGCTTCCCGACACGGCCTGCAGCGCATCTGCGGCCTCGAAGCCATTGACGTCGTTGATCATCGCTGCGCCAGCGACTGCGGCTTCACGCATCAGTTGCGGCTTCTGGGTATCTACCGACAACGGAATGTTCGAAGTCAGCAGTGCTTCCAGCACCGGCAGCACGCGGCGGCGCTCTTCCTCCAGACTCACTGCAGCGGCACCGGGACGCGTGGATTCGCCGCCGATATCGAGCAGGTCAGCGCCCTCGTCAATCAGCCGCTGCGCATGCGCAACCGCTGCGTCCAAACTCAGATAGTGACCGCCGTCGGAAAAGGAATCGGGAGTGACATTGACCACCCCCATGATCAGCGGGCGATCCAGAGCCAGCCGGTATTTGCCGCATTGAAGAATCATCTGGCAGAAATGAAACGAGGGCACCGCAGCACCCTCGTTTTTATCATCAGTTTAGAACGCTGAAGAGTTAGGCCTCTGCAGCCGGTTTGTTGGTGGCAGAAGCCGTCGGCGTGTTGTCTTTCGGCGGCTTCGGCACTGGGGCTGCCAGCGGCTTGGGCGGACGCGGCGGACGGCCGGCCATGATGTCGTCGATCTGCTCGGCATCAATCGTTTCCCAGTCGAGCAGCGCCTTGGCCATCACTTCGACCTTGTCGCGGTTGTCTTCGAGGATCTTGCGAGCCAGCGCGTACTGCTGGTCAAGGAGACGGCGGATTTCCGCGTCGACCTTGCGCATGGTTTCCTCGGACATGTTCTTGTGCGTGGTCACCGAACGGCCAAGGAAGACCTCACCCTCGTTCTCGGCGTAAACCATCGTACCGAGACTTTCGGTCATGCCCCAGCGGGTGACCATATTGCGTGCCATTTCCGTCGCACGCTCAAAGTCATTGGAAGCGCCGGTCGTCATCTGCCCCATGAACACTTCCTCGGCGATACGTCCGCCGAACAGCACGGCAATGTTCTGCAGGATCTGTTCGCGATCCAGGCTATAACGGTCTTCGGTCGGCAGCTGCATGGTCACGCCCAGAGCGCGGCCTCGCGGAATGATGGTGACCTTGTGCACCGGATCGGTCCGGGTCAGCAGTTTCGCAACCACCGCGTGGCCGGACTCGTGATAAGCCGTGTTCTTGCGCTCATGCTCGGGCATGACCATCGAGCGCCGCTCGGCGCCCATGATAATTTTGTCCTTCGCGCGCTCAAAATCTTCCATGTCGACGAGACGCTTGCTGCCGCGTGCCGCAAACAGCGCAGCTTCATTGACCAGGTTCGCCAAATCAGCACCCGAGAAACCCGGCGTGCCGCGTGCCAGCACATCGGCCTTGACGTCCGGTGCAATCGGCACCTTGCGCATATGCACCTGAAGGATCTGGTCGCGACCGCGGATATCCGGCAACGGCACCACCACCTGACGGTCAAAGCGACCCGGACGCATCAGCGCCGGATCGAGCACGTCAGGACGGTTGGTCGCGGCGATGATGATCACGCCGGAGTTGGCCTCGAAGCCATCCATCTCGACCAGCAGCTGGTTCAGTGTCTGTTCGCGCTCGTCATTGCCACCGCCGAGGCCGGCGCCACGCTGGCGGCCGACTGCGTCGATTTCATCGATGAAAACGATACAAGGCGCGTGTTTTTTCGCATTCTCGAACATGTCACGCACGCGGGCCGCGCCTACGCCGACAAACATCTCGACGAAGTCCGAACCGGAAATCGAGAAAAACGGCACCTTGGCTTCGCCGGCAATGGCACGCGCCAGCAGCGTCTTGCCGGTACCGGGATTGCCGACCATCAGCACACCACGGGGAATACGGCCGCCGAGTTTCTGGAACTTGGAAGGGTCACGCAGGAATTCGACGAGCTCGGAAACTTCTTCTTTCGCTTCTTCACAGCCGGCGACATCGGCAAAGGTCACCGTGTTGTTGTTTTCATCGAGCATGCGCGCGCGGCTTTTGCCGAACGAGAACGCACCGCCTCGACCGCCACCCTGCATCTGACGCATGAAAAATACCCAGACGCCGATCAGCAGCAGCATCGGGAACCAGGACACGAATATGTTCATCAGCAGCGAAGGCTCTTCTTCCGGCTTCGCTTCAACGATCACGCCGTTCTTCAGCAGATCGGTGACCATCCAGATGTCTGAGGGCGCATAGGTGGTGAACTTTTCGCCGGTGGACTTCACACCCTTCACGACACGGCCTTCAATCGTGACCTTGGCGATCTTGCCCTGCTTCACCTCGTCGATGAACTGGGAATACTCCATGGCTTTCTGCGTGGTCTGCCGCGTGTTGAACTGGTTGAACACCGTCATCAACACCAGCGCGATCACCAGCCAGATCGCCATATTCTTCATCAGATTGTTCAAAGCCGCTCCTTGTGGCCCATCATTTTGCACTTCGTTTTCGCGCCCCGTTTTGGGCCGGC
>JBILYA010000182.1:0-5020 GCA_044378065.1 Burkholderiales bacterium
GATGGTCTAACCATCGGTAACCGTTACACCGTGCATCCGATGGAAGGCTGGGATGCGCTGAACGACGGCCGTCCCTCCGACAACACGCGGCGGCGCTGGGAGCGTTTCGGGTCCTCCGGCGCCAAGCTGATCTGGGGTTGCGAAGCGATTGCGGTGCGCCCCGACGGTCGCGCCAATCCGAACCAGCTGATGCTCAACGCGCACACCGAAGCCGAAATCGGCGCGATGCGCGAATCGCTGGTCGCGGCACACCGCACGGCGATGGGCGATGACAACGGTCTGGTTGTCGGCCTGCAATTGACGCACTCCGGCCGTTTTTGTAAACCCAACGATCATCACAAGATGGAGCCGATGATCCTCTACCGCCATCCGCTGCTCGACCGCCGGCAGAAGCTCGGCACCGACTATCCGCTGATCAGCGACGGCGAAATCCGCCGGCTGATTGATGACTATGTGCAGACCGCGAAACGCGCGGCGAAGCTCGGCTTCGAGTTTGTCGATGTGAAGGCCTGTCACGGCTACCTCGGCCATGAATTCCTGTCCGCAAAAACCCGTGACGGCGAATTCGGCGGCTCGCTGGAAAACCGCACGCGTTTCCTGCGCGAAATTGTCGCCGGCATCAAAGCAGAAGCGCCCGCATTGAAGCTCGGTATGCGCATCTCCGCCGCTGACATGGTGCCTTTCCGTCCGGATCCGGTGCTGACCACGGCGGAGGCGATGGGGCCGGGCGCGCCGGAAGATTTTGCGAATCTGCTGCCCTACCGTTACAGCTTCGGGACGAAGGAATTCGACCCGCTGGCCTTCGACCTTAGTGAAACAAAATTAGTCATCGCTATCGCCCGCGAACTCGGCATTCACCTTTTCAACATCACCCTGGGCAGCCCGTACTACAACCCTCACCTGACGCGCCCCGCGCTGTATCCGCCCTCCGACGGCTACCACCCGCCGGAAGATCCACTGATCGGGGTGATGCGCCACCTCAACGTGGTGCGCGAACTGAAGCAGGCCTTTCCGGGTGCGGTGTTTGTCGGCAGCGGCTACACCTATTTGCAGGAATTCCTGCCCAACGTCGCGCAGGCGGCGGTGCGTGCCGGCTGGACCGACAGCGTCGGCCTCGGCCGCATGATGCTGTCCTATCCCGATCTGCCCGCCGATGTTCTGGCCGGGAGGCCGTTGCAGAGAAAGCGCCTGTGCCGCACCTTCAGCGACTGCACCACCGCGCCGCGCCACGGCGTGATTTCAGGCTGTTATCCGCTGGATGCACATTACAAGAAGTCGCCGGAGATGGTGAAGGTGGCGGCGATCAAGAAAGCTGCGAAGCTCTCGTAGGTAATGGCTGATTATTGGACGCCGTGAACCGTCAACAGCGTTTTCATTCGCGTTACCGCCACCTCCGGTTTCAGGAGCAAGCCTGCCATATCAGCCAGCCTGAATAATTCCACGAAGTGCATCAGCGACCGCGCGCTCTGCTGGCCGCCGACCATCACGAAGTGATCCTGATGGCCATTGAGCCAAGCCATGAACACCACGCCGGTTTTGTAATGCCAGGTCGGCGCGCGGAACATATGGCGTGACAGCGGCACTGTCGGTTCGAGGATACGGCGGAAACCGGCGGTATCGCCTTGCGCGAGTTTTGCGAGGGCGGCGCCGGCGGCCGGGGCGATGGTGTCGAAAATGCCCAGCAACGCATCGCTGTGGCCGTGGTTAGGCAGTGATCCTGCCTCGTCGCCGGCAATCAGTTCGGCGTAATTGAAGTCGTCGCCCGTGTACATGCGCACGCCCGCAGGCAGGCGGCGGCGCATCGCGATTTCGATGTCCTTGTCGAGCAGCGACATCTTGATGCCGTCGACCTTGGCCGCATTCGCGTTAATCACGCCCAGTGCGGTGTTGATCGCGCCCGGTAGTTCGAGGCTGCCCCAGTAACCCTCCAGCGTCGGGTCGAACATGCCGCCCAGCCAGTGCAGGATCACCGGTTCGCGGGCCTGACGCAGCAAACGGTCGTAAACCTTTTCGTAATCAGCGGGGCTGCGCGCGACGCGCACCAGCGCGCGGCTGGCCATCAGGATCAGCCGTCCGCCGGCGCGTTCGATCGCGGCCATCTGTTCTTCATAGGCGCGGATCACGTCGTCGAGAGTTTTGGCGTCTTCGATGGCGAGCTGATCGGTGCCGCAGCCGGAGGCGAGTAGTGCGCCGGGTACATCCCGCGCTGCTGCCGCTGAACGCTGGATCAGTTCCAGCGAGTCTTTCCAGTCCATGCCCATGCCGCGCTGCGCGGTGTCCATCGCTTCGGCGACGCCGAAGCCGAGGCTCCACAGGTAATGGCGGTAGGAGAGCGTGGCGTCCCAGTCGATGGCGGTCTGTTGCCAGGGATTGATCGCGGCGCGCGGATCGGCGACGACATGCGCTGCGGCGTAGGCGACA
The DNA here is from genome assembly GCA_044378065.1 of Burkholderiales bacterium. Lineage (GTDB taxonomy): Bacteria > Pseudomonadota > Gammaproteobacteria > Burkholderiales > SG8-41. The sequence goes on from JBILYA010000182.1 coordinate 2,422, forward strand.
CGGTTGAACGGTGCCTTGGGCACATCAAGGGCGCCGGGACCGCGCAGCGTGTAGGGTTTCAGGGCGCCATCGGCGCCGGGCAGCAGGATATTCATAGGGCGATGTTTTTATTCAGGAATTTTTTGCGACATCTTCGCACGCGAGGCCCCAGTTGCCCAGCGTGTGCATGCGCTCGCTGTCGAGGATGCGTGCGGTGGCTTCCGGCAGGTTGTGGCCGCTCAGTGCTTCCGGTGCAATCGCGGCGATGCCGGCGCGGGTTTCGGGATCGGTGATGGCGAGTGCCAGTGCGGCGGGATCGAACCACGCCGGTTTGCCCTGTTCCATGCGCAGCCAGATGCGCTGGCTGCTGCGATCGGCGAAATTGACGACGGGCAGGCGGCGGATGCATTGCGCGAGAAACTGCGTGTTGTTCTCCGGCGTCATTTCCGCAGCGCCGGGATAAACCTCGCGCGGCGTGCGCGCTTCGACATGGATTTTGCGGTAACGCTCGATGTCGAGCATGCCGCCGACATCGAGCACATGCATCTCGCCGTTCCAGCCGAAGGCGACGGTGCGCGGCGTCTCGCCTAGAGCGACGCTGTTGTCGAGGAATTCGTAATGCACCTTCTTGTCGGCGGCCAGTGCCCAGGTGAAAAACACCTCGGGCACGCCGGAGAAGGCTTCGACATTGTGCGCGAGCAGGTCATCGACGGCCTTGTAGCGGCCAACTTCGAGGCCGCGGTACCAGGCGCGTTCGACGGTGGCGTCTGGCGGCGTGATCATGAAAAACAGATAAACGAGGCTGCCGAAACGCGTCAGCAGATTGCTGCCGGCGACATCGGATGCCGGCGCAAAGGTATCGAAACGGAATCGGTCGATCAGCAGATGCGACATCAGGCCGCGTTCGGCCTTGCGCGCCATCGTACGGTCGAGCTTGTGGTCGACGATCTGCAGTTCGTGGCCGCTGAAGGAGCCGGCGTATTTGTAAGCCGGACCCAGCGTTGAATAGTCGAGCAGGAATTTTCGGAAAATATCCGGGCTGATCAGCGCGAAATCCTGCCAGCTGACGCCGATGCGTGCGGCGAGCGCGCGCTGCAGCGGGCGCAACGTGCTTTTGCCGGCGGCGGAAGCGCCCTTGGTGTTCATCACCACCGGCTGAGCCTGCACCGGCAGGCGGCGGAAACCCTCAGCGTCGGCGCCGCGCTGCACATAGGGCTCGATCAGGCGGCCGATTTCTTCACTGCCGTATGCATTGCAGGCCAGGTCGGTGGCGACACTGGCGATCAGCGCTCGGTCGCGCCACAGACGGCCGTGGCGGTTGAGCATTGCGGTTGCGACGCGGGCCAGCGCGGCGGCTGCGGCGCGGATCACCGGATCGGGTGAGGCCTGTGACTGCGCTTCCCAGCGACGGATTGCACGCACATCGGTGGATTCGCCTTCATCAATGATCGGTGCGGTTTTGGCTTTGCCGAACAGTTGTGCCCAGAATCCGCGCGCTGGTGTGGCGGCAGCCGTGTCGTCAAGAAGGCCGCGTTCGAGTTCCGCGCTGGCGACTTGATGCAGGTGGCTGCGGACGGTTTCGTAAGCGGCAACGATCTGCGGCATCTGCGGCGCGATGTGACGCGTCAGCAGCGCGTCGGTCATGCGCCGGAAGTTGATACCGAGGTCTTCGGTTTTCTGGCCGTCTTCAACGGTGAAATCGGCAGTGACGAGGGCGAGCAGTTCATGCACGACCAGGCGTTCGGGACGGAAGGTCACCAGGTCTTCCATCGGCAGGCCGGTGAGATCAGCGAGTTCTCGCGCTTCGCGCAGCGTGGTGCGTACGTAGTCGGGCCGGTAGATTGTCGCCAGCGGTAGCAGGTCGGCGGGAATCTGCGACTGCAGTCCCGGGTTCCACGGGCCTTCGGCGGCCGTCGTCTGCGTGGCGGAGGGCATGGCTGTCAGTCTACGCCGCGCAGCAGGCCGTTGCGCCGGCCGGTGCTGTTGAGGCGTTCGCATTGCATCGCGGTAAGTTGCGTGTTCTGCGGCGTAGTCGATTCCGCCATCAGATTGCCGGTGCTGTTGTTGTGTTCGCCGCTGTCCATCAGCACATGCGCGAGTTCATGCGCAACGACGATGCCGAGATCGCGTGCGCCTCTCGCGATCCACACGGTGTCGGCAAGTTCCGGACGTGTGCGGCTGTTGCCGCGGCCGATGGCTTCGGCATCAAAGGCCGGGATCTGGCGCGTGCCGGCCGTAAAAAATACCGCGGGTTTCGGCAGCGCCAGCTCGCGTGCCAGTTCACGCGAGCGCGGCGTGTCGAAATAACGATGGGTTTCGGGGGCTGTAACTTGCAGCAGGTCTACGCGGGTGACGCGGATACCGCACTGGCCGAGGATTTTCGCGGTGCTGTGCAGGGCTGCGTGGATTTCAGCCTCGGGCCATTGATCGAGATTGATGACACGCAACTCCAGGGCCTGTGTTGCCCCGGCGTGTGCCGGCAGGTCGCGTATTGCAGTGCGGTGCTCGATACGCAGCGGCAAGGGTTCGTGTGCACTAACTGCCGTGATGAGCAGCGCGGTGAGCGTGGCGATGAGGTGATGAAGGGACTGCCGGACGTTCATGGTGCAGATGGTGGTGT
>JBILYA010000183.1:0-5019 GCA_044378065.1 Burkholderiales bacterium
CCTGCAAAAACGTATTCGCAGCAGGGGAAATCATGGCAGGCAATGTATTGGGCAAGGGGTACCTGGCGGGCATCGGCATGTCCATCGGCACCACGTTCGGACGCATAGCGGGCGAGGAGGCGGCAAAATATGTTCGCGGCTGAAGACAAACCGATGTCCCTCGATGAACTGATCGAGGATGCGCAGCGTGTACTGCGCGTCTGTAACGCCTGCCGTTACTGCGAAGGTTATTGCGCGGTGTTCCCGGCGCTGGCGCGCCGTCTCGAATTCACCGAGAACGACGTGCTGTATCTGGGCAACCTGTGCCACAACTGCGGCTCCTGCCTCTATGCCTGCCAGTTCGCGCCGCCGCATGAATTCCAGGTCAACTTCCCGCGCCTGATGGCGAAAGTGCGCGGTGAGACCTACCGCAAATACGCCTGGCCCGGATTCCTCGGCAAGTTGTATGACAACAATGCCGTGGCTGTCAGCCTGATCAGTGCCTTCAGTATCGCGCTGCTGTTCTGGATGGCGGGTGCGCTGTCGAACCCCGACCAGTTTTTTGCGGCACATCCGGTATCGCAAGGTTCGTTCTATGCACTGATTCCGCACAACGTGATGGCGGGCGTGTTCGGCGCGGTGTCGATCTTCGTCGCCTTTGCGCTGTTCATGGGTTTCGTCCGCTTCTGGCCGTATATGGGCGAAGAACTCGCCGATTTCTTCAAGGCCGGCCCGCTGGCCGAAGGCGTGCATGACGCGATGACGCTGAAGAATCTCGGCGGCGGTGTCGAAGGAGAGGGTTGTCCTTATCCGACGGAACAGAAATCGCTGATCCGTAAAGTCTTCCACCACTTCACCTTCTACGGCTTTATGCTGTGTTTCGCCGCGACCAGCGTTGCAACGCTGTATCACTATGTGCTGAACCAGCCGGCGCCGTATCCGGTGACCAGCCTGCCGGTGCTGCTCGGCATTGCCGGCGGTATCGGTCTGCTGATCGGGCCGGCGGGGCTGCTGTGGATCAAGACCCAGCGGGATCCGGAACTGGTCGCCAAAGATCAGACCGGAATGGATGCCGGTTTCCTGGTGCTGCTGTTCATGATCAGCCTGACCGGCCTCGGCCTGCTGGCTTTCCGTGAAGCGGCATCGATGGGCACCTGGCTGGCGATCCACCTTGGCTTCGTACTCGCGCTGTTCCTGACCATGCCTTACGGCAAGTTCGTGCACGGCATGTACCGGCTTGTGGCGCTGGTGCGTCACCACCTCGAGCGGCGGCGCCCTGTGCCGGGTATCGCTGCGGAATAAAAGCGCGGAATAAAGTTGTTTAAAAACATATAGTTATATTCACAAGGGCCGCCATCGCGGCCCTTGTGTTATTTGTGACCGATTCACCTGCCGGAGACGCCATGAAAGTCACCATCCTCGACGATTATTTCGATACCGTTCGCACGCTCAACTGCTTCGCGAAACTGAAGGATCACGAGGTCAAAATCTGGAACGATCATGCGCAGGATACCGATACGCTGGCCGAGCGCCTGCGCGACACCGAAGCGCTGGTGCTGATCCGCGAACGCACCAAGATCCGCACACCGCTGCTGGAACGTTTGCCCAAACTCAAGATGATCAGCCAGCGCAGCGTGTTCCCGCATATCGATGCCGATACCTGCACGAAACTCGGCGTGATCATTTCATCGAGCCAGCATCCGGAGTTGCCGTCCTATGCGACGGCAGAGCTGACCTGGGCGCTGGTACTGGCGGCGATGCGCAAGCTGCCGCAGCAGATGGCGTCGCTTAAGGCGGGGCAGTGGCAGTGCGGTGTCGGCAGCACCGTGCGCGGTAAAACGCTGGGTATTTACGGTTACGGCCGCATTGGTGCCGTTGTCGCCGGTTATGGCAAGGCTTTCGGCATGAACGTTCTGGTGTGGGGGCGTGAGAAAACGCTGGAACGTGCACGCCAGGATGGCCATGCAGTGGCATCAAGCAAGAATGAATTTTTCGAACGCAGCGATGTGCTGTCGCTGCATATGCGGCTGGTCGATGCCACGCGCGGTATCGTTACTGCGGCCGACCTCGCAAGAATGAAGCCGACTGCAGTGCTGGTGAATACCGGTCGCGCACAGCTGGTCGAAGCGGGTGCGCTGGTACCGGCATTGAAAGCCGGCCGTCCCGGCCTGGCGGGGCTCGATGTATTTGAAGATGAGCCGATGCGCGAAACGTCCCATCCGCTGTTGGCGCTGGATAACGTCGTGCTGACGCCGCATATCGGCTACGTGACCATCGAAGGACTGGAGACCCAGTTCGTCGACATCTTTGATCAGATTAATGCCTATGCTTCAGGCAATCCGATCAATGTCGTCAATCCCGAGGTGCTGGGCTCCGCGCAGCTGCGGCGTTAACGCCGCAGCAGATTGACCAGGCCGGCGACGCTGGCCTGGGTTTCGAGAGTGTGCAGCGCAGCGATGGCGCTGTCGGTATGCCCGGCACGAGTGCCGGCCTGCGCCGCGCAGTCGCGGAACTTGTGTTCGAGATCGTCCCAGGACAGTTCGCTCGACGGATGACCGGGCGGACGCAGAATGCGGATGGTATCTCGCAAGCCATTGTGCAATTCAATATCGACTTCGACAAAACCGCGGCTGCCCGAGCTGCGGGTGTCGAACAGCGGATCATCACCACGGCAGGCCGGATCTTCGAAGGCGCGTACGCGTTTCATCGTGTCCTGAATCGCCGGACGGTTGACGGCTTCGTTGGTAAAACTGAACAGTGAATACTGCCCGTCGACAATGCCGGCAGCGATGGAATACTGCAGGCTGAACTTGGCTTCCAGGCCGGTTTTCGGGTGGTCATAGGTTAGTACCTGCATGCCGCCTTGCGGCATCCGGCAATCGGCGCGGACAACATCAGCAGCGGTGAAGCCATGTTTTTGGCGCAGCGTCAGGATGCCGTCCATGCCGCGGTGCGAGGCGTAGCAGCAGGGGAATTTCTTCAGTGCGATGCCCGGATCGGTGATGACCCAGGGCTTGCCGAGTCCGGCGAGGGTGTTCGCGATATTCGATTCGCTGACGCCATAAGCTGCGAAAAAGCCGGACTTCGCTTCGAGGATGTCGGGTGCTGCGGTAAAGCCGCTCATCGCCAGGCGCACCGCGGCGATGGCGCTGCGTGCGGCCCAGCCGGTGTGCAGCGGTTTGGTCATCGTGCCGAAATTGCGCCGCAAGCCGCTGGCCATCGAGCCGGCGATGCCGAATGCGGTCTGAATGACATCGGGTTGCAGGCGCCAGGCCTTGGCCAGCGCCGCCACACCGCAGAAAATGCCCAGCGTGCCGGTGCCGTGAAAGCCGCGGTGATAGTGACCGGTAGTGATGCCGAGCCCGATTTTGCCGCCGACTTCGACGCCGATCACATGCGCTTCAATCAGGTCCATGCCGCTCAAGGGCTGGCATTTGAGGTCGGCCAGCAGCACGGCGACGATGATCGCGCTGGGGTGGGCCGGCATCATCGACAGTACATCGTCGAAATCGAGCGCGTGGCCGAAAGTGCCATTGATCAGTGCAGCCATTTCGGCGCTGCTACGTTCTGCGGTGCCGATGATGGGGCTGTCGCCGGATTCGCCGCTTAGCTTCAAGTAGGAGAGCAGGTGTTCGGTGACCTCGCTGTTGGCGCCGGAGAGGATCGAGGCGACGGTGTCAGCGATGACTTTTTTCGATTTCTCGATTGCCTGATCGGGGAAGTCTGCCGCTGAACTGCGATGGATGAATTCGGCAATGGCCTTTGTGGCTTGGGTCATGAGCGTTTTCAGTGAGGCGTTGAATAATCAGCGGCGGGAATGTGCGGCGACATAGACTGTGCCGTCCATGATTCGTCGCGCGGTCCGAGTATAGGCGGCTTCGGTAATTTCCCCCTGCGCGCTGATGCGGGTGATGACGGGGAATACGCCGGTCGGGTGGCCGATGCGCACGATGTTGTCATCAAATCGACGGGCGACCTGATGCACGATAGTTCCGGGCAGGTTGGCGGCGACGGCAGTGCAAACGGCGCCGGTGGCGGCAAAGGCCTTGTGTAGCCGCGGTGGTGGTCCGCCAACTCGACGCGCGACGAAGCTGACTTCATCCGCGCGCACCGTGGTTTTGGTCATGTAGTTGGTGTAATCAGCGGGTGCTATCACCGACACCGGATGCGGCAAGCGCGATTCAGGTGGCAGGCCGATATGTTTCGCGCCGGCGTTGCGGATCGCCCAGAAGCGGTTGAGGATTTCCGGCGTGAATTCGTCCGGAGTTTCTGTGCCCCGGATGCCGATATCGCGGGCGTGGAAAAACATCGTGACTTTGGCGACATCGACAATCGATACGGCGATGGATTTTCCGAGCTCCGGCACATAAATTTCATCGACAACATTGCCGCTGGGCAGCAGCGATCCGGTCGTGGCGCCTTTGGTCCGCGCGAAATCGAGCTGGATTTCCGCGCCGGTACCGGGTACTCCGGCAATCGCGCAGCTGCCGGTGACGCCGGGCTGACCGCCAGATACAGGAATTCGAGAAATCAGCACCTGCTGCGTATTCGTATTGAAAATATGTACCGTAGTAACCGGCTCGACGGCCTTGATCAGGCCTTCCTGTATGGCAAAGGTGCCGACGGCTGCCGACAGGTTGCCGCAGTTCGCTGAATACGACACATAGGGTAGGTCGATACCGACCTGACCGAAGGTGTAGTTGAGATCAATGCCCGATTCGCTGCTTTTACTGACGATGACAATCTTGCTGGTCAGCGTGTCGGCGCCGCCGAGACCGTCGATCTGCCGCGGATCGGGGCTGCCCATTGCTTCCAGCAGCACGCGCTCGCGCAATTGCGGGTCAGCGGGCAGGTCGCCCTCCAGAAAGAACACGCCCTTGCTGGTGCCGCCGCGCATGATGGTGCAGCGCACGGCAAGCTGGTCCACGCTGTGTGAAGCGGTTTTCATCAAATGGCCTCTTGACGGATGAACTGCGGTTTGAAAGTTGCTACCGCTTTTGGAATTCAATCATACTTGGGAACTGTCATCAGGAGTCGTCA
>JBILYA010000186.1:0-4999 GCA_044378065.1 Burkholderiales bacterium
ATGGTGTTTTAACAGGGAAAGTGCTCAGGTGTATTGCACTTGCCGTGTTATGCCTGTTGATGACCCCTCTGAACGCTTCCGCGCTCAGCATCGAACCGTTCGATGAAAGCAGTCTTGCCGCCATAAAGAAAAGATACGAAGGTCAGGCTTTCGTGTTGGTGTTCTGGTCCATTCACTGTGAGTTCTGCGGACAGGAAATGGCGTATTGGCGGGTGTTGAAGCGCAAGCATCCTGGCGTTCCTGTGGTCATGGTTTCCACAGACGCTCCTTCAGAGCGGGCAGAGGTGGAGCGTTTCATCGAGCGCCATAACCCCGGCAAAGGCGAGTTCTGGATGTTTGCAGGCGACAGGCAGCAGGCCATCCGTCACGCGGTCGACGGCAAATGGCAAGACAAAATGGGCAGGATTTATTTGTACGACGTCGGTCATCGACGGTCCTACAGCAGCGGTGCCATGAACCGCAGCAAGGTCAATGACTGGATGTCTGTGCAGATTTGCTCAGTTCGCTGACACCAAAGGTTTGATGTTGAGCAGGCGGGCGGCACGGTCGGCCGATTGTCTTGCCGCCGTTTCATTCGGATACGGACCGGCATTAATCCTGAACAGCCCGGCGTTTTCCCTGATTTGCAGGGGTTCACCCTGAAATTCCTTTTGCGCCCTGAGCTGCTGCAGGTAAGCATCGGCATTTTCCCTGCTGTTGAAGGCGGCGAGTTGTACGAAGAACCCGGCGGTTTGCGGCTTGCTGCCTGGGCTTGAGCCTGATGACACTGACGCCGGGGCGCTGACTGCTGCAGGTGCCGTTGCCGGAGCCTTGGGCGGCCCTTCGTTACCCGGGATGATGAGTTCAACCTCGACCATTCCGCTCCCGGCCGTCGCCAATCCCAGCTTGTAAGCGGCAGTGTAAGAGAGGTCGATCAAGCGATTGCCGATAAAGGGGCCGCGGTCATTGACGCGCACCACGATGGATTTCTTGTTGGCAAGATTGGTGACGCGTACATAACTCGGGATCGGCAGCACAGTGTGTGCGGCTGTCATCGCATACATGTCGTACGTTTCACCGGAAGAAGTCGGTTTGCCGTGGTAGCGCCGGCCATACCAGGTTGCGATGCCCCGTTCCTTGTACGGCTCCAGCCGGGTCATTGGGGAATAACCTTTGCCGAGCACCACGTAAGGTCGCATGGGGCCGGCAAGCAGGGGCTCCATTTTCGGCACCGCGTCAGGAGTCTCTTCGAGATTGGAAGGGGCGAAAAAACCGGGGCCATCATCTTTGTAAAAACCGCCGCTACCTGCCGAAGCACCCGAAGATTCCACAGCCGAAGGCGGGCTCTTGCTGAAAATGCCGCAACCGGTCATGGAAGCGATCATGACCAGACCCGCGATGCATTTTAAAGATTTCATTTTCCCGTTTTTCATCTGTAGCGGAAAGTTGTCACGCAGATATGCAAATCATGTTTGAACAAGCTTTTTATGGGTATTGATGCTCATAAGAATACCAAAGCCAAGGCAGATCGAGACCAACGACGTTCCGCCATAGCTGATCAATGGCAGGGGCACCCCGACTACGGGCAGGATGCCCGAGACCATGCCCATGTTGACGAAGGCATAGGTAAAGAACGTCATCGTGATGGCCCCTGCAAGCAGGCGCGCAAACAGCGTCGGCGCGTTGGCGGTGATGACCATGGCCCGGGCAATCAGGAACAGGAACAGCAGCAGCAGGATGGCGTTGCCCAGAAGACCGAACTCTTCGGCATAAACCGCAAAAATGAAGTCGGTGGTGCGTTCAGGGATGAAATCGAGATGTGTTTGGGTGCCGTTCATCCAGCCTTTGCCCAGCACGCCGCCGGAGCCGACCGCGATGGTCGACTGGATCGTGTGATAACCGCTGCCCAGCGGATCGGTAGTCGGGTCGAGAAGCGTCAGTACGCGCTGGCGCTGGTAGTCATGCATCACCGACCACAGGAATGGCAGGCTGGTCAGCCCGGCTACACCGAGTGCAATGATGATGCGCCAGGGCAGGCCGGCGAGGAAAATCACGTAGCAGCCGCTAGCCATGATCAGGATGGCGGTGCCGAGGTCGGGCTGGCGGGCAATCAGCGCAACCGGCGCGACAAGCATCAGCGCGGCGATGACGTAGTTGCGGAGTTTCAGCGAGGCTTCATTCCGGTTGAAATACCAGGCGAGCATCAGCGGCAGCGCGATTTTCATCAATTCGGAAGGCTGGATGCGGGTGACGCCGATGTGAAGCCAGCGCCGCGCTCCGTTGACGATTTCACCGAACAGCGCAACGCCGATCAGCAGCGCGCAGCCGAGCGCGAATACCGGCAGCGCCAGCCGTTGCAGGTAATGCGGCGGGATATTGGCAAAAAGCCACATCACGCCGAGCGCCACCAGCATGTTGCCGAGCTGCCCCGAGGTACGCACGAAGTTGCCGTTGGAGGCGCTGAGCAGCACCAGCAGTCCGGTGAACATCAGCAGCAGGATTGCCGACAGCAGCACGCCGTCGATGTGCCGGGTCAGGAACAGTATCAGTCGCCGCAGTACGGGAGGCATCAGTTGTCGTCCGTTTCAGCCGGTCTCTGCGGCACCCTGCCCAGAAGATAGTAGTCGAGCACCTGACGTGCGATCGGAGCCGCTGCGCGTGCGCCAAAGCCGGAGTTTTCGGCGATTACGGCGAGCGCGATGGTCGGTTTGTCGGCCGGGGCGTAGGCGATGAACAGTGCGTGGTCGCGATGGCGTTCGGCGACACGGCTTTCGACATATTTTTCATTCTGCTTGATGGCAATGACCTGAGCCGTGCCGGTTTTTCCGCCGGAAACGTACGGGGCATCGGCAAACACGCGGGCCGAAGTGCCTTCCTTGTTGACGCCGATCAGCGAGTCCTTGATCACTTTGAGGTGCTCCGGCTTGAGTGCGAGGTCGCGCAGGGGCTTGGGCTCGATCAGCGATTTTTCGCGGGTGCGTATGTCTTCGACGTAGTTGACGATATGTGGCCGGAACATCACGCCATCATTGGCTAGCGTTGCCGTCGCCGAGGCCAGTTGCAGCGGCGTGTAGCTGTTGTAACCCTGGCCGATGCCGACGCTGATGGTTTCGCCGGGATACCACTTCTGCTTGAAGCGGCGCATTTTCCATTCGGAAGAAGGCAGTATGCCCGCCGACTCGCCGCCAATATCGATGCCGGTACGGCTGCCGAATCCGAACATCGCCATGAAGCGTGAGATCGGATCAATGCCCAGATCATTGGCGAGCACATAGTAATAAGTGTCGCAGGAAACGACGATGGATTTGTACATGTCGACCATGCCATGGCCGCCGACCTTGTCGTCGCGGAAACGGTGGCCGCCGAACATATAGAAGCCGGGATCGCTGATCGCCTGCTGCGGCGTGCGTTTGCCGTAAAACAGCGCCGCAAGCGCCATGAACGGCTTGAAGGTCGAGCCCGGCGGATAGGTGCCGGCCGCGGCGCGGTTGAGCAGCGGCTTGTCGATGGATCCATTCAGTTCACCCCAGCTCTGCGGATCAATGCCGTCAACAAACAGGTTGGGGTCGAAGCCGGGCTTGCTGACAAAGGCGAGGACGCCGCCGGTCACCGGATCGATGGCGACCAGCGCACCGCGACGCTCGCCGAAGGCGTTGTAGGCGATTTCCTGGAGTTTGGCGTCGAGGTTGAGCACCAGATTGTTGCCCGACACCGGCGGCGTGCGTGACAGCGTGCGTACTGCGCGGCCGCCGGAGTCGACTTCAACTTCCTCGACGCCGGTGGTGCCGTGCAGGAATTTTTCGTAACTCTGCTCAAGCCCCGTCTTGCCGATGTAGTCGCTGCCGCGGTAATTGGCGAGGCGGTCTTCGCTTTCCAGTTGCTCGACTTCTTTTTGGTTGATGCGTCCGATGTGGCCGACGACATGCGAGAACATTTCGCCCTGGGGATACTGGCGGAACAGCCTTGCTTTGGCTTCGACACCGGGAAAGCGGTAGCGGTGAGCGGCAAAGCGCGAGATTTCCTCGTCGGAGAGACGTGTGCGGATGGGCAGACTTTCGAAGCGTTTGCTTTCCTCGAGCAGCTTGCGGAAGCGGCGGCGGTCACGCGGCGTGATTTCCACGACCTCGGCAAGTTCGTCAATCGTCGCGTTCAGGTCAGGTACTTTACTGGGCGTGATTTCGAGCGTGTAAGCGGAATAGTTATGTGCCAGTTGTATGCCGTTGCGATCAACGATGATTCCCCGATGCGGGGCGATGGGTTGAATCGATATGCGGTTGGCTTCTGCGAGAGTGCTGTAGTGGCCGTGCTGTATGACCTGCAGGTAGAAGAATCGCAGCAGCAGCAATCCGAACAGTAACAGCATGAAGATGCCGAGCATCGCGAGACGGCCGCGGAAACGCTGAAGTTCGCGTTCCGAGTCGCGAATCTCGATGCCGGGGTTGATCGAAAGATCAGACACGGTCCGGGTCTGGGCGAGGGCGCTGGGGCAGTTTCAGCAGATGGGTGAGCGGCGGCCACAGCACGGCGCCGATGAAGCTGCCCAGGAAATAGGGATAACCGGGAAAATCGGCGCCTGCCAGCGCGCGCACCAACAGGACGACAAGATCGGTGAACAGCAGCAGCGGGATTACGTGCAGGATCTGGGGTGCCATCGAAAAGCGTTGTACGCGCCGGTGTAGCGCCATGCCGGCGTAGGCCAGGATGATATAGGCCAGCGCGTGTTCGCCAAACAGACTGCCGTCGGCGATGTCCATCAGCAGACCCAATGACCAGGCGGCGAGGAAACCGATTTTGCGCGGCTCGTGGATGCACCAGTACAGCAGCAGCAGCGCGACAAAATCCGGAGCGAGCCAGGTCATCCAGCCCGACCACGGCAGCAGATTGGCGAGCAGCGCTGCGACCAGTGTGACGATGATGAAGCCAGTCCTGACTGGCAGCAGCAGTTCCTGCGGCGTCATTGAAGGTGCCGACATCAGGGTTTTTTCCGTTTCTTCTGCGGCACGGTTTCCTTGGTTTCTTC
>JBILYA010000187.1:0-4994 GCA_044378065.1 Burkholderiales bacterium
TCTTGGTTTCCTTGCGCTTGCTCGGGCTGTAGTCCAGATCCAAACCGACAATCAACCGTGTTCGCAGAGCATCGGAAAAATCCTGGCGAAACTTGGTCATCAGGCCATACGAAACGACCTGGGTCTCCTCGATACGGGCATCACCGGTAAAATTGAACGTGCCGTTGAGATCCATCGAGTTGTTGCGGATATACGGCGTCACAGTCACTTCTTTTCCGTTCCCCATATCGCGGGCGACGGAGGTCGACAACCGCAGCGCTTCGACGTTACGAAACCCCGGCGAGCGCAGGTTGACGGTCGGATTATTCACATAAAGATCGTAGGGCAAGGCGCTGTTTGCGCCCGTCTGCATGTCGATCTTCGAGTAACCCAGAATGGTTTTAACCGCAGTCTGACCGTCCGGTTCGCGGTCCCAGCGCAGATTCAGGCTTTGCCGGTCATACCCGGTCTGGATGCGCCAGCCGTCGGTATGCGTCAGATTGATGTCGGCACGCAAGGCATCCTTGTCGCTGCGGCCGCTATCGAAGCCGCCCAGAAAACGCTGGAATCCATGCTGACCAAACTCGAGGGAAGCATCACCCCCGGTTTTATCGGACGGGGTGCGGGTCAGCACATTGACGATGCCGCCAATCGCGTCAGAACCGTACAGCGCCGTTCCGATGCCGCGGATCACCTCCACGCCGCCGGCGCTGGGTATATTCACTTCATAAAGGGCGTTGTGATTGAAATTGCCGGTTGCCCGCGTCGGGATCCCGTCCTCCAGAAACAGATACACCGGAGAGGTCGTAAAACCCTGGCGGATCGCCGTGTTGTGTCCCTCGCCATTCGTCACACCAATGGCAACCCCGGGCACCTGGCTCAGAATCTCCGCGGGATGTGCGGGGCGCGTCACTTGAATCGATTCGCGCGGGATAACGCCGACGGAAATCGGGGTTTCCGAAATTTTTTCGGCTTCCCGGGTACCCGTCACCGTCACTGTCGGCAAATCGGGAAAGTTAGTGTTCTGCGCATAGACTTGTGCACTGAACAGACTGGTGATGGCAATCGCCATCGCCTTTTTTAATGGCTTTGTTGCTTTCATTTCTCGCCTGAATAGAAAATCAGATGCCAATTGGTTTCTCAACATTTGCATCAGAGATTGGGATAAATAGTTGTAGCCTTAAGCGATTGATTAATGTGCATGAAGGCCTTTCTGCTCAGGCCGCGCATTACCTTTCAGATCGCGGACTTCAACATTCAACTCGATGCTTTCGCGCTTCCTGTCGGCCAGTTCAAAGGTCAGCTTGACGGGAATGCTCCGGCCCGCCTGGAGCGGCGCGTTCAAGCCCATCAACATCACGTGATAGCCGCCGGGGGCCAGCTTCACGGTTTTGCCGGCGGGCAGATCCACGCCGTCGACCGGGTACATTTTCATGACCCCGCCCTCGACCTTCATGTTGTGCACTTCAACCGTTTTTGCCGCAGGACTCGATGCATTGACCAGCCGGGCGTTGCTTTTGCTGGTCAACTCCATGAATGCGCCAGTGGCGTTCTGGCCCTGCACCGTGCCGCGAACCCAGGCCTCATTGACTTTGACTGACTGCGCATAAGCGCTGCCGGCGAGGCTGAAGAACAACGCAACAGAAGTGATCGATACAGCAATAGCCTTGCAGGTCGTCTTCATGACGATTCCTTTTTGCAAATGAACGGTGGATTGAATCCGTCGCCATGCACGCGAAGTGCACGCAGCGAGGGCGCAGCAAATGCCGCGCAGCTCAAGCAACAGAAGGGCGGAAGGTCAGGTGCGCGGCGGGGCGCGCGGATTCAGCGGCTGCAGGGCCGCCATGCCGGACACCACAGGGGGCGCGTCGGCAGAAACAACAATGACCGGATTTCTCGGCACCGGGGAGGCACCGCTAACTTCCGGGAACAAAAAGGCAGTAGTCGCAGAGCCGACGCAGGTCAGACAGTGCTGGCTTGAAACCTTGCCGCCCGAGGCGGGGGTCTCGCCGTTCGCAGCCGCCTGGATGGACTCAACAGGACTGCAAACCTTGGCAAAAGCAACAGGATCAATGGCATAGCGCACCACCGCCATCGCGGGTGCCGCGAAAGCAAAGAGGAATGCCACCAGCGCAAGACTGGCTATGATCCGTTGTTTTACGAAATTTATCACTTTTACAGATTATCAAATTTTCACAAAAACTGTCAAGCGACCCGTAAATCCCTACTGCCAGAGGGATTCTATACCCAAGACGCTGCCGCCCGGAATGAGGCCGGTGCGGCAGCGAGGTGTCAGAACTGCCCGCGCACCCCCAACTGCAGGCTGCGACGTCCCAGCGGGGCGATGTCTTTCAGGAAGGACACATGGTTGCGCGCCTCTTCGTTGAGCAGATTGACGCCGCGCAGGAAGGTCTCGAGCCGGACGCCCGGCGCCGGCAGGCGGTAACTGACCGATGCATTGAGCATGGTGTAACCGTCCGTAGGCAATTCACCGGCAGCGACTCGGTCCTGACCTTCAACAATCGTGGCGTCAACACGCGCACCGAAACGATCCTGGCGATAGTCCGCACCGATGCCGTAGCGCAGGGGTGCGATACGCGGCAGCGGCATTCCCGTCGATTGATCCTCGGCACGCACATAACTTGCGTTGACCAACAGGTCGACCACACCGCCGCGCTCCATCACGCGAAAACGGCCTTCGCCTTCAATGCCGCGAAACCGCGCCGGCACTGCGCGATAGGCAAACTCCGGCAGGATTTCTTCACCGGTATTCAGCGAAGTGCCGTCACCGGCATCCGGCGGATTCAGCTCGCCATCGGCGCCGCGGGTGTTTCCGGAATTGACCAGCGTGATGTAATTGTCGAAGCGGTTCTGAAACACACCGACACTACCCGAGTGTTTTCCGGATTTCATGCGCAACGTGAGATCCAGCGCTTTCGACTTTTCCTTGCCGAATGCCGAATTGCCGATTTCATAAACACCGGTCGCGGCATGCGGACCATTGGCATATAGCTCGTAGTAGGTCGGTGCGCGTTCGGTGTAGGCGCCATTGACGGCCAGCGCCATACCCGGGCTCAGGCTCCAGACCGCCCCGAGCGCACCGCTGTTGCCGCTGAATGTCCGGGTCTGCGCAGGATCGAAACGCGGCCCGGCGCCGCCAAATGGCACCGTACCGCCACCTTCACTGCTGACTTCCGTACGTTCATGCCGGCCTCCGAAGGTTAGTTTGAGCGGCCCCAGAGGCAGTTCCTCGTAAAAGAAACCGGCCTTGGCATCCGTGCTGGTTGAAGGCACAAAGGCTTCGGCACCGAGTGCCGAAAAATCAAAATTGGTGAGCTGCAAACCGAACGCACCTTTGAGCGGTCCAAGATTGCCGTGGGTCGCTTCCAGGTGCATGTCGTGCCCCTTGTTGCGGAATACCGTGGCCGGAACGCCGGCATCGAGTTCGGTATGTTCGTAGTCGGTTTTACCCGCCTTGAACTTCAGCGCACGGATCGCAGTGCCCAGCTCGCGCACCTCGCCGGCGACATCCCAGCGACTGCTTTGCATGTCGATGCTGACCGTCGGTTCGGCCACTGTGCCGTAGACCGAATTGAATTGGGAGCGCGAAATGCCGACATAGCCGTCCGCCCATGTGCGTGAAACACCGAAAGATCCGCCATCGGATTTCGCCGCACTGTTCGGCAGCGTTCCGTACGCTTCAACCGGCTGGGGATCCGAAGCCCTGAGCCGCGCCGAACGGGCGAAGCCTTTGATTTTCAGGTCATCGGTGTCACGCGAATAAACATCGGCATGCAGCGCAAGACTGCCATTGCCGGCTTCGAATACCGCAGCCCCGGCTTTCTCCTGATCGGCGCCGCCAAACCGGCCTTCCACACGACCGCTAACCCCCTTCACCGCAGCCTGCGGAATGCGGTTGTCGATCACATTGACGACCCCGCCGACGGCGCTGCCGCCGTAAAACAGTGCAGCAGGCCCGCGCACGACTTCCGCACTTTCGATCACCAGCGGATCGATCGATACGGCGTGGTCAAAACTCAGCGAAGAAGCGTCCAGCATGCCGGTGCCGTTCTGCAACAGGCGGATGCGGTCACCATCCAGGCCGCGGATCACCGGACGGCTGGCGTTAGGTCCGAAACCGGTTGCCGCCACGCCGGGCAGACCGTCCAGCGTATCGCCGAGCGTGGATCGGCGCAGGCGAAACAGTTCTTCGCCCCGCACGACAGATGCCGGTGATGCCAGATCAAAAAGATCGCTGCCGAGCGGATTGCCGGTGACGATGACTTCCGGCAATGTCGCCGGCGATGTTTTATTGATGACCTGCGCTTGAGCTGTCGCGGCATGTACTGCCACAGCCATCAGCGCAAGCGTATAAGGCTTGCTGTTCATGTTGACTCCTGATGGCGGAGCCGCGCGCAAAGCCATCGGCCGGCGCAGCGAGCCCCGCAAATTGATCGTGTTGAAAACGCCGGTCAGGCCGGCGGCACGTCAGGAGAAAACTGGGGGGCCGCGGGAATCGTAAGGAACGCCGACGGGTGCGTTGCGGGTGCGTAACGCGAATTCGGCATGGACTAGCGGATCCGTCGCCTCGAACTGCAGCGAGTGTCCGGCATGCAGCGCGCCCAGCACCTGGCTGTAGACTAGGTCGAATGCACACTGCTCGGAAACGCGCGGCACCTGTGGCTGCTGACAGGGATCATCCGCCTGCGCCGCAGTATGGTGTTCATGATCATGCAGTGCCGCGACGGATTCATGGGCATGCCCGGCGGCATGACCCAGTGCGTGTATCAGCGCGCCTTGCTGTGCCACCAGCAGCAGCAGCGCCAGCACCCACCGCAAAGCGATGGAGCGCAGGGCACTGCTGAACAGCGGGCGGATCATGATCGAGACGGAATCAGCGCGGCGTGGTTACGGCGACTGCATCGGTCAGCCGGTAATACAAACCCATTGAATCATCGCGCAGCACGGAAAAGCGGCCGGAGATGACGATGGGTTCAAAGCCGTATTTCACCGGC